>JAGDBT010000156.1 GCA_017958895.1 Alphaproteobacteria bacterium
CGTAAGGTACCAGAGTTACCGCAGCACCGGAATTGTTTTCAACGGTTTGTTTGATATTGAACAAATAGTTTTCATCAAGGGAAATTTCGTTGCGAAAAATCAAGCCCTGTCCGTTATTCCATTCCAATGTTACCGGAGTTTCAGGCGTAAGTTCCTGATTGCCGACTATTGTCCATTGAGTATCTGAATTAGGTAACAACAAGTTTTTATCGGCAGAAAGCCAGCCGTATTCGGCAAAAAAAGTGCTTGCGGTTTTGGATGGCGCCAACAATTCTACATTAGGACTGTCATTATCAAGTGTTTGTTTGTATTTCAACAAATAAAGGTTATCAAAGCGCGCTCCTTCCAAACGTACGGTTCCGGATAAGGAGTTGTTTTTAAGAGAAAAACGTTGATTTTTTGCCACAGCGGTTTCGGTTGATTGATATATTGTTTTTTCGTTTTCGACCTCGTCAGCATCATTATTGACGACGGTTACTGTTTCTTCTTCAGAAGCTTTTTGTTGTGAAGATACTGTTGTTGCCGGTTTCGGGAAAAAATAATTTACACCCCATACCACAAATAAAGATAAAAATACGGCAATATAAAAACTTTTCATATCATCTTTCATAACGTAAAACTCCCTAAATTGACTTTATACTTCTAAATGATATTACGACTAAAATCAAGTAATTATCATCGGTTGTGCTTATTTTCTTTCGGCGGCACGGGGTCATATCCCGAACCTCCCAAAGGATGGCAACGACACAAACGTTTTATGCCCAACCAAGTACCTTTAAAGATGCCGTGAATCTGTATGGCCTCAAGCATATATTGCGAACAGGTAGGGCGATAGCGACAAACTCCCGGGCAAAGCGGTGATATAAAGGTTTGATAAAATTTAATCAACCAAAACAGAAGTTTCTTCATCAGCCGAACCTCCGTCTTTTAATTGTTTGTTGATTTTTTTGAAGGCGCGAATAATGTCGTTTTTCAATTCTTCAAAAGGGCAGATATAGGTATTGCGACGCCCGATTAAAACATAATCGACATCGTTTAGGGTATATTGTCCGTAAATTTCACGAATTACGGCACGTAAACGACGTTTGGTGCGGTTTCTGAGCCAGGCTTTTCCTAATTTTTTGGTGGCGGTAAAGCCGATTCGCGCCGCTTGCTGTTTGGGCGCAGATAAAGATGAAGCCGCTTGCAACATCACGTTTCTGAAAACAACGTTTGTATCTTTAGCGGCTCTTAAAAAATCTCTTCTCTTTTTCAGAATCGGAAATTTATCCATCATCCGACTTAAGCGCAAATTCTTTTGCGTCCTCTGGCACGGCGAGCGGATAAAACTTTGCGTCCGGCAACCGTAGCCATACGAGTTCTGAAACCGTGGCGACGAGCGCGAACTAATTTACTTGGTTGATATGTTCTTTTCATTTTTTATCTCCGGTTATTATTAGTTATTTAAATCTGCCGTTTGACAGACTCTCGGTTATTTTTTTCAGAATCCTTATAACGACATAAATCTTATAAGTCAATAAAAAAAGCAGTCGAGTGACTGCTTTTTGCTGATAAAAACCGGACAGATTATCTTCTGTTGCCCATTATGTTTAATAAAGAGATGAATATGTTTATCAAATCAATATACAAATTCAGAGCACCGGAAACGGCTGCTTTAGCCGCAAAAACCGAGTTGTTTTTAGATATGTAATAGAGGTTTTTAATGTTCTGCACATCATAAGCGGTTAAAACCGTGAAAGCCACAACGGCTATGTAAGAAATGGTGTACATCAAAGCGGTGCTGTGTAAAAACAGATTTACAATTGAAGCAATAACCAATCCCCAAACTCCCATATACATAAAGCTGCCTATTTTGGTTAAATCGCGCTTAGTGGTATAACCGAAAATGCTCATAGCGCCGAAAGTTGCAGCACTGATTAAAAACACTCTGACAATGCTGTCGGTTGTATAGGCCACAAAAATTGAAGACAGGGATAAGCCCATTACCGCCGAAAAGGCCCAAAACATAGCTTGCGTGGCAAATAAACTGCCTTTGCGAATAACCGCGCTGAAAGCAAAAATCATAATCAGCGGGGCAAAGGTAACAATCCA
>JAGDBT010000157.1 GCA_017958895.1 Alphaproteobacteria bacterium
CTGAGCTCCGTTTTCATTTTTCTGTTATTACTTTTCCTTGTTCTCATCTTCCTCATCATCAAATCCCACATCAAATTTACCGTCTTTGATAAAGAAGCTGCTGATTGCGATGAGGATAAAAACTACAAGAGTGAATAATGACCAACCGATTCCGATTACTTCAAGAACTCTCTCTACGGTTGCAGATGTCAGTACCATAGGCATAATTATTAAAGATTAATACTAAATTTAACTGCGTTCAGAATATCTCTATTGTCAAGTTTTGTCAAGTTTTATTTTTTATTTTCTTTAATTTTTTCTACCTCGCCTCGCGCCAGGGCATCGCAACGTTCATTTTCCGGATGACCGTTATGTCCCTTAACCCAAACCCAGCGAATTTCATGTTTTTGTGTCAAATCATCAAGTTTTTGCCACAAGTCAATATTTTTAACTTCTTTCTTTTTGTTTGACGTATGCCAACCGTTTTGCTTCCAGTTCGGCAGCCACTCGGTTATGCCGCACATAACATATTTGCTGTCGGTATATAGTGAAATATTGCATACGGTTTTCAGCGCGCTTAAAGCCGCAATAACCGCCGTTAATTCCATTCGGTTGTTAGTGGTGTTTTCCTCACCGCCGCTCAGTTCTTTTTCTATATTCTTATAGCGCAGAACCGCGCCCCAACCGCCTGCACCCGGATTCCCGGAACAAGCTCCGTCCGTATAAATTTCCACTCTGGCCGTCATTCAACTTCTTTCACAAAATCATTGAAAAATTCTTTTATCAACATATCGTTGGCATCTTCGGTTCTGAGCGCCTTGGCTACAAAAGAGCGCAAATTATTTTTGGCCCCGTAAATTCTGAACGATTTAGGCAAAGCGCTTTCCGCTCCGATAACTCCGTCAATCAACAAATCTTCTTCCACAAATTCCGAAAGCACCAATTCAACCCGAGCGAACTTCAATATACCGCGCGGCGGCAAACGCAATTCCGGCTTGGTAATCAGGTTAAGGTGGCTGTCCATTGATAAAAGATTGGTCATCATATTATAATCAACAAAACGTACCCTATTATAATCTCCGCCGTAATTTTCCGTGGTACAGGTCAGATATAATTCCCGAGCAATCGCGTTGCTGTCATTCATGCAAAGAATATCAAAGCAGATTTTAACATATTTCTGCGGCGGTGTATCTATGGTTCGCGGATATAAAACATCTTCTTCATTGTTTTCCATAACTTCTAAAGTTCTGTTTTCCAGTCTTAAGGCTATATCCGGCTGCGGACGACGTCCGAACATACCGGCTATAACCGCATACGGTGCAGGCACATTATTCGAGCCCGAGCGAATATAGATGGTATTTCCCACCGTAGTCATCAAAGGAGCAATTTCCGACTTCGGAATATAGGTTGCCAAATATCCGTCGCCGTTTTCATCTGTCGCAATAATATGATTTCTCACCTTATTATGGCTCGGAATTGTGCAACCGGAAATGGCGCTTTCCACCCAACTCATAAAGCGGTGCACATTCGCCACTTTTACTTTGGCCTTTGCCACATCTCCGATATCGTTGTCGCGTGAACATTCAACGCCCCAAACAATTACTCCGCCTTCCGAATTTCCGAATCCCGAAATACATTTGGCCAAATTACGCCTGTCATCCGGACTTAAAGCCCAACCGTGCTTGCCGTTGGAATTGGCCTGCTTAAAATCCATAAACAGCTCCTCGGTTTGCCTTTCATAAATAAACTCATCCAAGGCATCTTCTCCGAAATAAACCAATTTATTAAAAATATCTTCGGCACGGGACATCGGCATCTCCTTTATTTAAAATATTTCTCAACCGTTTCATAATCCGGATATTGCTTAAGTTTACCCAATAAGGTGTAGCTCAGCTTGCCGGAAAACACCTGTTGGGCCATTTTCAACACATCATCTTTGCTTACACTGTCTATACGTTCCACAATTTCGCTGACCGGAAGCACTCTGTTATGCACCAATTGCTGTCTGGCTATAACTTCAGCCGTGGAAGATGAACTTTCCAAAGCCATCAAAAGACTGGCTTTTAACTGCGCCTTAACTCGGGAAAGCTCTTTATCCTGCACATATTCACCGGAGATTTTTTTGATTTCGTCTCCCACCACCGGAATATATTTATTGATTTCTTCAGGGCTCAATCCGGCATAAATACCGAACAAACCGTTATTCAGATGTGAATTACTGAAACTGTACACTGAATAAACCAAACCGCGTTTTTCTCTGATTTCCTGGAACAGCCGCGATGACATACTGCCGCCCAAAATCGTCGATAAAATTGAAATCAGATAATATTGAGAGCTATAGCAGTCAACCCCCGGAAAACCCAACAGAACATGGGCTTGTTCCGTATCGCGTTGTTTTATGAACGAACCGCCGGTATATATTTGTTTGTCTTTCACAAACGAGGTTTTGGCCTGCAAAGTTTGCATTCTGTCCTTAACCATGGTCACCAGTTTATCGTGGTTCAAATTGCCCACGGCGGAAAAAACAATATTCTCCGCCGCATAGTTATGCTGCATATAATTTCGCAAGTCTTGCGGCTGGAAAGAACGAATCTTATTTTCGGCACCTAAAATACTTCTGCCCAAAGCCTGCCCGGCAAAGGCGGTTTCTTGAAAATAATCAAAAACTATATCACCGGGATCATCGTAAGTTTGCTTAATTTCCTGAACAACAACTTCTTTTTCCTTGGTCATCTCCTCGTCGGCAAAACTCGGCGCCATCACCAAATCGGCTAAAACATCAACCGCCAATTCAATATCATTTTTCAGCATCTTGGCATAGAAAACCGTAAATTCGCGTGAGGTATATGCATTGGTCTGTCCGCCGACATTTTCTATATCTTCGGAAATTTGCAAAGCCGTGCGCTTTTTTGTGCCCTTAAACACCATATGTTCAACCAGATGCGATATACCGTTATTATCAGCTGTTTCACAAGCACTACCGGTTCTTATCCAAATCCCCAGCGAAACGCTTTCGCTTTCCGGTCTTTCGGCACTTATCACTCGCAGTCCGTTATCCAAAATTGTTAAATTCACATTCATAAATCATCACCCGATACTGAAAAATCAATTTGACAGTATTATATGTCAGATATAGGATAAATCAACAAAATATTTTAATTATGGGAGGATTATATGCAAAGAAAACCACGTTTTGCCGTTGTTTTATCAGGTTGCGGACGCGCCGACGGTTCAGAAATTCATGAAGCGGTTTGTGCCTTGTTGTGTATCGAAAACATGGGTTGCACCTATCAATGTTTTGCACCCGATATCGAACAGGCTCGCGTTATCAACCACTTAAACAACCAGCCTATGGAAGAACAACGCAACGTTTTAATTGAATCGGCCCGCATTGCCCGTGGCAATATTCTGGATATTGAAGAATTTAACACTGCCGATTTTGACGGCATAATTTTTCCTGGAGGTTTGGGCGCAGTTACCAATTGGTGCGATTTTGCCAGCAAAGGGACTGACTGCAACATAAACAACAGCATCTATTCGGTTATTCGTAAGTGTTATGAGGATAAACTGGTTATCGGCGCAATGTGTATTGCTCCGGTGCTTATTGCCATGGTCTTGGCCGATAAGAAAGTTCACTTTACTTTGGGAGCCGGAGGCGCGACCGCGCAAAAACTGGAAAAACTCGGAGCCATACACGAAGAAGTCGGAGTAAGAGAGGTTTGCGTTGATAAAGAAAACCGTGTTTGCACAACTCCTGCCTATATGTTGGCCACCAACATGCTTGATGTTTGTCAGGGAGCGCAAAACCTCATAGGTGCCATGTGTCAGCTTATAAATGAATAAAACACTTGCAATCGTCATTTTTTGATATATGCTTGTGCCTATGATTAACTAATTAAGGACGTTACAATGAAAATCAGAACCAGATTTGCGCCGAGTCCTACCGGTTATATGCATATCGGTAACTTGCGCACTGCTTTATACGAATATTTA
>JAGDBT010000158.1 GCA_017958895.1 Alphaproteobacteria bacterium
CCGCAATAATTTTGATTATACAAATTCAGTTCTTTTATAAGTTGCCCGCGCAACTCCTGCATACCGTTTTTGCGTCCTTCTATCTCCACATATTTAAATCCGGTATCTGCCGCCGCCCGATATGCCGCTTCATTTACCTGACTTAAATTTTTCCACCGCGACACACCCAAAACCGAAGCTACCGCCGCATAATTATGTTCTTTAGCATATTCCATCGCTCTTTTCAAGCGCATATAAAAACAAATCGAACAACGTTTACCTCTTTCCGGTTCATTTTCCAAACCTTTCGTCAAAGCGCACCAACGTTCATTATCGTATTCGAGTTCAATAAACTCTATGCCGAAACAGCGGCAAACCCGCTCATTTTCATCGCGACGTTTGACATATTCTTCATACGGACGAATATTAGGATTATAGAAAACCACGGCAAAATCTTTGTCTTGTTCCGCCAGTGTTTTAATCACCGCACAAGAGCAAGGTCCGCAACAAGATAACAACAGGATTTTTTCATTTTCTTTAATCATACAATAACCATATAAAAAATAGCATAAATTGCAAGTTTAAATTTTTTCTTGCATTTATCTTTAAAATTTTTAATACTGGAGTTATCGGTAAGAGATTACCGACGGAGTATCACAACTCCTTAAGAGAAAAAACTCCTCTACAACGGGGAGCTGACCTAATATATTGAATAAGTCGGACTGTTCTCTTACAGTTGTGAACTCCCCACCTTAAAGGAATTTAGGGTGGTTTTTTGTTTGCAAATTCAACAAAAAGGGAGTTCAAAAATGAGTTCGCACAATTTAATCAGTAAAGATATTTTATCGGAAATATCTCCGCAACTCCAACAACTTCGTCTGGAACAAGGACTCACACTTGAAGAACTGCAGTCCGCAACACATATCAGTGCCAAATTACTCAAACGTATGGAGAACGGTAAATGTTTGCCTTTCAGTTATTTTCGCCGTCTGATGCAATTTTACGGCAAAAAAATACATATAATTTTTGAGCAATAACGGCACTTATCCGAGCTTATCTTTTAAATATTTACCCGTCCAACTGCGTTTATTTTTCACCACTTCTTCCGGAGTGCCGGTAGCAATAATTTCGCCGCCGCCGTCCCCGCCTTCCGGTCCGACATCAATAATATAATCGGCAGTTTTTATCACATCCAGATTGTGCTCGATTACCACTACAGTATTGCCTTGCTCAACCAAAGCTTCCAAAACGGCCAGCAAATTTTTTATATCTTCAAAATGCAGACCGGTTGTCGGTTCATCGAGAATATACAAGGTTTTGCCGGTGGCTTTTTTGCTTAATTCTTTGGAAAGTTTAATTCTTTGCGCTTCACCGCCTGACAAAGTCGGAGCCGGCTGTCCCAATTTTACATACCCCAGTCCGACACGGCGCAATAAATCCAACCGTCTTTTAATGCTCGGAATATTTTCAAAGAAAACATGAGCCTCATCAATCGTCATATCCAAAACTTCGGAAATTGACTTATCTTTAAATTTCACTTCCAAAGTTTCCCTGTTATATCGCGTACCGTGACAAGCATCGCAAGGCACATAAACATCGGGCAGAAAATTCATTTCTATTTTCATCACGCCGTCACCTTTACAGGCTTCGCAGCGGCCGCCCGGAACATTAAACGAAAAATATCCGGAAGTATAACCGCGAGCTTTGGCTTCCGGCAACTCGGCAAACCAATCTCGGATATTGGTAAACACGCCCGTATAAGTCGCCGGATTGGAGCGCGGCGTTCTGCCGATCGGGGATTGGTCTATATCAATTACTTTATCTATATTTTCCAGGCCTATAAGTTTGTCATACGGTCCCGGAGGCACCCTACTGCCGTTCAGTTCCCTATCAATAGCCTTGAACAGTGTTTCCAAAATCAATGACGATTTGCCGCTGCCGGATATACCGGTAACACAAATCAGAGTTCCCAACGGCAATTTCAAATCAACATTTTTCAGATTATTGGTTCTGGCACCTTTTAATTCTAAAAATTTGCCGTTACCTTTGCGACGTTTTGTCGGCACTGCTATACTTTTTTTGCCCGTCAGATATTGCGCGGTCAGGCTTTTGGGATTTTTCAAAACTTCTTTTAAGGTGCCGGCCGCCATAACTTCACCGCCCAAAGCACCGGCTTTCGGCCCCATATCTATCAGATAATCCGCCGCCCGCATGGCATCTTCGTCATGTTCCACCACAATAACCGTATTGCCGATATCCCGCAAACGGCGCAGACTATCCAGCAATTTATCGTTATCTCTTTGGTGCAAGCCGATGGAAGGCTCATCCAAAACATACATAACTCCCGTAAGCCCCGTACCGATTTGTGATGCCAAGCGAATCCGTTGTGCCTCACCGCCGGAAAGTGTACCCGATTGCCGCGACAAAGTCAGATAGTCCAAACCCACATTGTTTAAAAATCTCAATCTTTCACAAATTTCTTTTAGTATTTTACGGGCAATTTCCTTTTTTTGCGGTGTCAGTTGTTCTTCTACTCTTTCAAACCAGCCAAGTGCCTGTTTTACAGACATATCCGAGGCTTCTATTATATCTTTACCTGCCACCTTAACCGCCAAAGCTTCCGGTTTCAGCCTTTTACCGTGACAACACTCACAAGGAGCGGAAGATTGATAACGGGAAAGTTCTTCGCGTACTGCCGCCGAATCGGTTTCCATAAAGCGACGTTCCATATTCGGAATCACTCCCTCAAAAGGCTTATCCGTAACCCATTTGGAATATACCATCGGCACACAACGATTTCCCGAGCCGTATAAAATAACCTCTTGAGCATAAGCCGGCAGTTCCTTCCACGGTGTTTTATTCGATATATCCAGATATTCGCACAAAGAATTAATGGTTTGGCGATAAAAAACCGAATGGCTGCTCATTGTCCACGGTGCTATCGCGCCGTTTGCCAAACTCAAATTTTCATTTGGAACTATCAGTTCCGGATCCATATATAAACTGGCACCCAAACCGGAACAATGCGGACATGCGCCTTGCGGATTATTAAACGAAAACAAACGCGGCTCTATTTCTTCAATTGTAAAACCCGACACCGGACAAGCAAATTTGGCGGAAAAAGTTTTGCGAGATTTGTCAGCCACATTTTCCACATATAACAAACCGTCGCTCAATTTTAAGGCCGTTTCCACCGATTGCGCCAAACGAGTATTTATTCCCTCTTTTACGGCAATACGATCAACCACCACCTCTATATTGTGTTTTTGATTTTTATTCAGCTCCGGCAATTCTTCAATATTATAAACTTCGCCGTCAATGTTTAAGCGTTGAAAACCTTTTTTCTGCAATTCCGCAAATTCACTCTTAAATTCACCTTTTTTACCGCGGGCAATCGGGGCCAATAACATAATTTTTGTACCTTGCGGATAGGTCAAAATACCGTCAACCATTTGTGAAAGAGACTGCGCCTCAATCGGTAATCCGGTAGCCGGCGAATAAGGAGTGCCGGCACGCGCCCACAATAAGCGCATATAATCATATATTTCGGTAATGGTGCCGACCGTGGAACGCGGATTATGCGATACGGTTTTTTGTTCTATGGAAATGGCCGGCGATAACCCCTCAATCGAATCAACATCGGGTTTATTCATCAAATCAAGAAACTGTCTGGCATAAGCCGACAAACTTTCGACATAGCGACGTTGCCCCTCGGCATACAACGTATCAAAAGCCAGCGAAGATTTTCCCGAGCCGGATAAACCGGTAATCACCGTAAGCTTGTTTTTGGGAATGTTCACGGTGATGTTTTTCAAATTATGTTGGCGTGCGCCTTTTATTTCTATATTTGTACTTTCTGCCATTTTCTCTTCCGTATTGAGTTTTATATACAACATCAACAACCGTTTGGCAATACTTAATAAAAGATTGCATTTAGATTTTTTTTTGTTATATTGAGCTATCATTGATTTTTGGAAAACTCAAAAATGAGACTTCTTTGCTTTTGTTTATATCTGCTCTTATCGTTATTTGTTGCCGCACAAGCCCGGGCTGATATCATTATTGCTTTGGTTGCACCGAAAGCCGGAGATTATCAGCAACAGGGAGAGCAACTTTTCAAAGGGGCGGAACGTGCCATTGAAGAAATAAATGCTTCCGGCGGGCTCTTAAAGCAAAAGGTCGTTTTGCTTCCGGTAGATGATCAATGCAACGACAGTTTTGCAGTTTCAACGGCTCAAATGCTTGCCTTGCGCAAACAAGAGAAAATAAATTTAGTTATAGGCCCTTATTGCGCAAACGCTTTTGAAACCGTAGCCGATGTTTACGCCAATGCCAAAATATTCCAGATTATCCCTACCACCGTCAATTATACACAAGCTTCCACCATCCGCAAAGGTCTGATAAAAATGCTGGGCTATACAAATCAACAGGCTAAAGACTTTTTCAACTATTATAATGTGACTTTTGCCGGCGACAAACTGGCGGTAATTTCCGACGGCGATAATATGGAAAGTGCCGAAGAAAACAAGGCTATCATTCAAGAATTCTCCCGCCACGGCAAAAAACTTATTACCACACAATATCATTATGATAAGGAAACCGATGATTATGACGCGTTGGCCGATAAAGTAATAGCCGATGACAATAAAATTGTTTTTCTGCTCGGCGAAAGCAAAGATATTCGCAAAACCGCGCGAGCTTTAAGGCAAAAGAATCCGAATATAATCTTGTTTACAAACCGCTATAATGCCACGGACAAATATTTTGAATATCTCGGAAAATTGGCCGACAATACTTATTTTATGGAATTGCAGGGACAAGATGATGACCCGGATTTTGCCCAAACTTTAGTCAAACTTCGGCTCAGCGGTTTTGAAACCGAAGGCTTGGCTTTATATGGTTACTCGGCAGTCAAACTGTGGTACAGTCTGGTAAAAAAAGCCAAATCACTTAACTATGAAAAACTTTCTGCTCATATTAACGATAAAGCCATTCAAACCGAGTTCGGCAAAAAAATGTTCCATAACGGTGCGCCGACCAAAAACGAAAAATACGCCGTTTATAAATACGAAAACCAACAATATCAAAAAGTTTATTAAAAAAACGGAGAATATTTCATCTCCGCTTTTTATTATCAAAAACCTTAAACCGTTTTTATCTTGTAGATATTGTACGTCCCGTTCTGCCTCGGGTATTACCGTAATTTCGGGTTGCAGGTCTGTTAATATTACGATTGTTATTTATAACATCTCCCGCTCCGCCGTTATCTACCGAACTGCTCCGGCTTACCGAACGATCGGATGAAGAATCTGTGGCTCTGCCGTTAGCATTAACATAGCGATTGCTATCCGGTGTTTCACGTGAATTTGCTGTTCCCCCTCTTTCTTCGGCAACATAATTAACTTCTGTTTTATATTTATCGGCAAATTCAACCTTTCTGCCATTTTGTTTAATCGCCACTCCGTCTTGTGAAACATATCTGATAATAGCACCGGCCGCGCCGATCATTGCCAAACCGAAAGATAAACTTGCCAACCATTGCCATTTTACCTTGTTAAAAATAGCTAAAAAAGCAAAAGCAATAAGTCCGAAACCGCCGATTACATACAAAACCATCTGTGAATGATTGAAAGTGTCTATCAATTTTGCGGTTATCGTGGTAAAAACATTTGTATCGGCAACTGTTCTGACCCTTTCCGTTACATCCGTACCCGTATCTGCCGCCAAACAATTTTCAATTTGCAGCATTAAAAGCAAAAAAGACCATCCCAATTTGGATATTAACATATTCAATTTGCCCATCATTCTTAACTCCTTGCAGACAAGGACACTTTCGGCATATTATAACCTAAAAATCTTCAATTTGTCAATATGTTAGGTGAAACGGCTTATCGACCGCTCTTATTTCAACAGTCCGAATTTCTTTTTGCCTTGAGCAATTTTCACCACTCCGTCAACAGCATCTGCTTGCGTAATAACATAATTTTCATCGGTTACCGGCTTATCGTTGATTTTTAAGCCGGCCTGCTTGATAAGACGACGCGCTTCACCTTTGCTGGCCACAAAACCGATTTGCAGAAAGGCATCCAAAACACCTATTCCGTTCTGCAAATCAACCGATATGGTCGGCAGATTATCACCGACACTTCCCTGTTCAAAAGTTTTGATTGCCGTTTCCTCAGCCAATTTTGCCTCGGCTTCTCCGCGACATATTTTGGTCGCCTCAAAGGCCAAAATTTTCTTGGCTTCATTAATTTCTTTATCTTGCAATTGTTCCAAACGACGAATTTCATCTATCGGCAAATCAGTAAATACACGCAAACATTTTCCGACCTCGGTATCTCCCATATTGCGGAAATATTGATAATAATCGTATGCCGGCAATTTTTCATCATTAATCCAAACGGCATTACCTTCCGATTTGCCCATTTTCTTGCCGGCGGAATCAGTTAATATCGGGCTGGTAAAGCCGAATAATTCCGTATCATAACGGCGACGTCCCAACTCCGTTCCCGAAGTAATGTTGCCCCATTGATCAGCCCCGGCAATTTGTGCCCTGCAACCGTATTTTTGCAACAATACGCAAAAATCATAACCTTGCAACAACATATAATTAAATTCCAAAAAAGACATCGGTTGTTCACGTTCCAAACGGCTTTTGACGCTATCCATGGTCAGCATGCGATTAACCGAATAACAGGTTCCGATATCGCGCAAAAACTCCAAGTAATTCATATCTTTGAACCAATCCCAGTTATCGACCATCACCGCATCGGTCGGCCCGTCTCCGAAACGTAAAAATTTAGAAAATGACTTTTTCAGCCCTATTTCATTATTTTTCAAAGTTTCTTCATCCAAAAACGGACGCAATTTATCTTTGCCGGACGGATCACCGATACGCGCGGTTGCACCGCCGACCAAGGTCAACGGTTTATGCCCGCATTTTTGAAACCAGCGCATCATCATCAACGGCACAATATGCCCCACATGCAAGCTATCTCCCGTAGGATCGGAGCCTAAATATCCCACCGCCGGTTTTCCGCTTTTTTCACACTCATACAGATAATTATCAAACCCTTCTTCGTTTGTGCATTGATTATAGAAACCGCGTTCCAGCATAATATTCAAAAATTCTGACTTAAATTGCGACATGATATCCCGTCCTTGATTGGTATTTATACTAAATTTTAACGTATACTAGCATATTATTTTGCTATTGCAACAGGATAAATTTTAATAATGATAAAAAGTTTAAATGCGTTGGGTATTTACGGCGGTTCATCTCTTAATTCCGTGGAAATAGCGCTTCTTTCCACAGACGGAATTGATGTACAAAAATTTATAAAATCCGCATCTTTGCCCTATCCTGAAGAATTAGCTTTACAAATCAGAGCCTTGATTGAGCGGCGCGGTTGGACATTTGAGGAACTGCAAAACAATCCGGAAGTGCAGAAAACTCGCGAGCTTATAAGCGATTTTTATGCTGAAATTTGCCGGGAATTTTCTCAAGACGAAACCGTTGACTGTTTCGGAATTGACGGTTTGACCATCGTCAACGATCCTCTTAATCGCTGTTCTTATCAACTTGAAGACGGGCATTATCTTTCCTTAAAACTGCAAAAACCGCTTATAACCCACTTTCATAAAGCCGACTTGCTTTCCGGCGGGCAGGCCTCTCCGCTTTCACCGGCTTTCTTTTACATTTTGGCCATAGACCGACCGAAACCTCTTTTGTTTATTGATATTGAAACCGTAACCAGCCTGATTTATATCGGGCAATCGGGAGAATTTATAGCTTTTGACTGCGCACCGGGGACTGCCATGATTGAAGATTGGACTTTCAGACATGCCCGTATGCAAACCGATTATAACGGCAAACTGGCAGCTACCGGACATGTTGACAGTCAGATTATGTCTTCACTCTTAAAACAAAAAGCTTTACTGCAAACGCCTCCCAAATCCCTCGATATCATGTGTTTCAGCGATAAAAAAGAACATCTTGAGGGACTGTCTTTGGAAGACGGCACAGCTACCGCCACCGCCTTTATAGCCGAGGCCGTTTATCAAGCCGCCCTTGATTTTCTGCCGGCTGTTCCGCAAAATATATTTGTTGCCGGTGAAGGAGCAAAAAATCCTTCTTTGTTGCGTTTATTGAAGCAAAATTTTGCACCGCGAGACATTCCTAATCTCACGGAAATAAATCCTAATCTCACGGCGGTCGGCGCCCAAATGACGGCTTTTAATGCAGTGCGTCGCTTATACGGATTGCCGCTGACTTATCCGGAAACTACCGGAGCTTGTGAACCTATTACCGGAGGAGAAATTTATGAAAACCTCTAAAGAAAATACTCTTATAATTGATACGGTTACCAAAAAATATGATCGCTTGACTGCCGTCAATGCTGTTTCTTTCAGCGCGGCAAAAGGTGATATTATTGCTCTTTTAGGGCCTAACGGAGCCGGAAAATCAACCCTGATGAATATGATTGCCGGTTACATTTCTCCCGATAGCGGCAACATTTCGGTTTTGCAAAAAAACATTCGTCAATTTCCGTTGTTTGCCAAGGAGAATATAGGTTTTTTACCGGAAGGTTCTCCTCTTTATGCCGATTTAAGCGTTAAAAACTTTTTGCAATATATGGCTGAATTGCGTTCCTTAAATAAAACCGCCGTTCTTAAAGCGGCACAAGTTGCCAATATTGAAAACGTTATGGCGCAAAAAATCGAAACTCTTTCCAAGGGCTATCAACGTCGTGTCGGTTTTGCGCAGAGTATTTTACATAATCCGCCGATTTTGCTTTTGGATGAGCCTACCGACGGTTTAGACCCTAATCAGAAAGATTATATGCGTAAATTGATTAAAGATTTGGCCAAAGATAAAACCATTATAATCTCAACGCATTTGTTGGAAGAAGCCGAAAGCGTATGCAATCGCATAATTGTGCTTAATCAGGGACAAATCGTCGTTCAAGGAACTCTGGCGGAAATTTTGCAACAAACCGGCACAAAAAACATCGCTCAGGCTTTTGCAAAGCTGACAAATAAGGAGAAAAATCATGAATAAATTGTTTGCCGTGGTCAAAAATGAACTTATTCGTTATTTTACCTCTCCTTTGGCCTATGTCTATCTGCTGAGCTTTTTAATTCTCAACGGTTCGTTTGCTTTTTATTTCGGAGATTTTTTCAATCGCGGCCAGGCCGATTTGCAAGCCATGTTTGAATTTCAACCGTGGATTTATCTTTTGTTCATTCCGGGAATTTCCATGCGCCTTTGGGCAGAAGAATTTCGGCAGAAAACCATTATTCAAATTGCCACCATGCCGATATCAATTACCAAACTGGTTTGGGGGAAATTTATTGCCTCCTGGCTGTTTTGCGGTTTTGCGCTCATTTTAACCATGCCTTTTTGGATTAGCATAAATATTTTGGGACATCCCGATAATGCCGTAATTTTAAGCGGCTACATCGGCAGTTTTATTTTAGCCGGTTGCATGTTGGCAGTTTCGCAAATTATGTCCGCCCTTACCAAAAGTCAGGTAATTGCTTTGGTTTTGTCGGTTATTGCCAATTTATTTTTCTTTTTAAGCGGGTTGGAATATGTTTTGGCCTTCTTCAGAATATTCTTAAGTGATACTTTTATTGATACCATTGCTTCGCTCAGCTTCCTGACGCACTTCCGACTTTTAACTTTCGGACTTTGGGAATTACAAACCATTATATTTGCCTTTTCGCTGATTGTTTTTGCCAATTATACCACCGCAATGATTGTTAATTTTCGCACTTCGGGAAACTCCGGTTGGTTAAAGTCAAACAGCAAACTTTATACTTGTGTTGCTTGGTTTATGCTGTTATATGCTTTTTTCGGTATTAACATTTTTGCCGAAACCTTTACTGCCGCAATTCAATATGATGCTTCGCAAGAAAAAAATTTCACGCTTACCGATAATACCAAAAAAATTCTGCAAAATCTGCCGGAAACGGTTACGGCCAAACTCTATTTTTCACCCATTTTAGCGCAAAGAAATTCTTATTTGCGTGAAAAATTCAACAATCTTCGAGTATTGCTCAAAAAATATAAAACTGCCGCTAAAGGCAAATTCGAATACAAAATTTATTATCCGGAATTTCTGAGTAAACAGGAAGACATAGCCTTGGCTGACGGCTTGCAGGCCATTCCTTTGGTTGACTTAAACCAAAATGCTTTGTTCGGTTTAACTGTTGAAGATACACTTCAAAATAAACAAGTCATTCCGTTTTTTGCTCAAAACAATCAAAGTGCCTTGGAACAGGAGCTAACGCAAAAAATTTATTTACTCGGTCATACTCGTAAAACTCTGGGGATTATAACTTCATTACCGGTTTTCGGCAGTGTGGCAGACGAAGGAAGTGTTTTGCTGCAACCTTGGGAAATTATTACCCAGTTGCAACAATATTATCGAGTTCGCAATATCACCAACCCCGAAGATTTTGAAAATCAATCTTTTGATGTTTTAATTTTACTGCTGCCGGATAAACTTCCTCCGCCGTTGACGGAAAAAATAAAAGAATATTCCCGTAGCGGCGGTAAAATAATTTTGGTTTTGGATAATGCTCACGAATCCGTACATTTATATCAGCCAAACACTCCTTTATTGCCGGCCTCCGATTTGGGAGAATTGGAGAAATTCTGGGGATTACAGCTTTATCAAGAATATGTGGCGGCCGACTTGGATAATTCCATTACCGTGGACTCCACCCAAAATTACGCCAAAAATCCGGTCTTCACCCAAGATGTTATTCAATTTAAGGTAAAACGCGAGGATATGAATCCGCAACATCCCGTTACTCGCAATCTTCAAGAAATTATGTTGGCTTCCACCTCCATAGTTATGCCTGATAAAGACGCTTTCGAGCAAAATAAAATTGTCTTCTATCCGCTTTTACGAGCCGGCAGAATTTCCTCTTTGATGAATAAAAAAGTAGTAACCGACGGCTTAAATCCGCAGCAGGTTTTGCAATATTTCAATGCCGATGACAATCAAAAGATATTGGCAGCCGAGGTTATCGGCACCCAACCGGATAATCCTTTTGATTTGATTGTTTTTGCCGACAGTGACTTTTTATATGACAGTTTTTGGGCCAACAAACGTTTCTTTTTGGAAAACGAATACGTTACCGATGTTGTGGACAATGCCAATTTATTCTTCAATGCCATTGACTATTTATCAGGCGAAACCGAGATTATCGGCTTGCGCGGCAAAAGAGCTCTTAACCGCCATTTTCAAGATATAGAAACTTTGCGAAGACTGAATTCTTTACAATACAAAAAAGCCGAAAATGAAATTTTTGAGCAAATAGATGAAGCCAAACTTGCTCTGCAAGAGGTGTGGAATAAAAAAGATTTTGAACAAAGAGAAAACTTTACGGCCGATGAACTTGCGGCCATTGCCGGTCTCAGAGAAAAACTGAATGCCTTGCGCACTTCTTTAAGTCAATTGCGAGTTCAAGCCTACAACGACATAAAATTGATTTATCAGCATTTTCTGTTTTTCAACGTTTGGCTTATACCGGTCATTCTGGCTTTAATATTATTGCTTGTGAAATTATTTTTCCTGATTAAAAGCCGAAATAAACTCTCCTTTGCCTGCAAAATAAATAAAAAATTAGCCTTGTTGGCACTTATCTGTTTATCATTGTTATCGGCCGCTATCTTGACCGTTTATTTGTGCAATCGCAGTTCTATCGACGAGTTTGAAAATAAAAAAGCTTTTCCGGAAATCAGCAAAAATATTAATCACATTGATACCATAGAAATAAAAAGTCAGCAAACAACTTTGACTTTCTATAAAGATGATGGTTTGTGGAAACTGCGGGAAGTCAGCGATTTTCCGGTTTTCCAAGAACGCATCCGCCGCTTATTGACCACGGTATCTGATGCCACTTTCTTTGCGCGCAAAAGCAATAAAGCTGAAAATTTGGCCCTTTTCAATTTGTTGCCTGTTGAAGATACCAACTCCAAAGCTTTGCGGCTTACCTTCAAAAACGGTGCTGACCACATAAAATCTTTCCTGCTCGGCGATATAAACATTGATATAGGTCGAGGTTCAAAAGCCGCTTACATGCGTTTTGATGACCAATTTCAGGTTTGGGAAATAAATGCCGATTTTATTGATATGGATACCGATTGGCACAAATGGACTTATTCGCATTTATGGGATTTGCGTTTCGGCCGCCTCTATGACCGCAACAACAACCCGAAAAATGAAATGAACTTAGCCAATATAATGGCTTTAATGCTCAATACGGAACTTTTGGAAACCACCGACATTCCGAACGAAAAACCTTTGTTGAAGTTTGATTTATTCATTGAAAACGGCAATTATGCCTCTATCTGTTTTTACAAAAAAGCCAATCAGGGTTTGGTCAGCTACATTTTTGATGAAAATAATCCTAACAAACATCTCAAATTGTTTGCCTCATATTTTCAAAATCGCGCCGCGGTCGTTGACTTGGATAAATTGGAGAAAATAGTTGAATTGCTTAAATAAAAACTCAAACGGAGAACACTTGAAAAAACTGGCTGTTCAGGCCAGCATCTCAACGGCCGTTTTGCTTATTGTCATAAAAGCATTTGCCTCTTTTTTAACCGGCTCGCTTGCCATTCTTTCTTCAATGGCCGACAGTCTGGCAGACGCGGTTTCGTCTTTAATTACTTTTATTGCCGTTCATTATTCCAATCGGCCTTTTAATCAATCTCATCGCTACGGTTACGGAAAATTAGAGGCTTTGAGCGCCTTAATTCAAGCCGCCTTTATCGGCGGTTCTGCCGGTTTTATCGCCTATGACGGAATTTATCGTTTCATACACCCCGTGACCATGGATATAACCTTTACGGGCGTTCTCATAATGCTTATCAGTTTATTGCTGACCGTTTCGTTGGTAATGTTTCAAAATTATGTCACCAAACGAGTTCATTCTTTAGCAGTTACCGCTGATAGTGCTCACTACAAAATTGATATTTTTTCAAATCTCGGGGTCATTTTATCTCTTTTGATTGTCAAATATACCGACTGGCAATGGTTCGATACCGTTGTAGCGCTGATAATAGCCCTTTACCTTTTAAGAAATGCTTGGGAAATAGTTACAAAAGCCTTAGGCGAAATAACCGATTGCGAAATTGATGACGTTACAAAAAAAAATATCTTAAACCAAATCAAAAACATCAAAGAAATAAAGGGCTGTCACGATTTTCGTACGCGTCTTTCAGGCAATCTTCTGTTTATTGAATTGCATCTGGAAATGGATGGCAACTTAAGTCTTTTTGAGGCACACGAAATTACCGAACTTGCCGAACAAAAAATTATCGAGCTTTATCCTCAGGCGCAAATAATTATTCACCAAGACCCTTCCGGCATAGAAGAAAAAAGATTAGACCACCAAATCGACGGCCTTTAATTATAAATCATTTTCCTTGGCATTCAGCGGGAATTTGATGGTGAAACGAGTGCCTTTTCCTTCCTTGCTTTTTACGGAAACACTGCCCTGTCCTTTTATTACCAGGCTATTAACGATAGCCAATCCCAAGCCCGAACTTTTGACCTTATTATTCACGGAATAAAAAGGCTCAAAAATATGTTTAATCTGCTCTTCACCGATACCTATACCGGTATCGCTGACGTTTATAACCGCCAACCGTTTGCTCTTAGAGGCGGAAATACGCAATTCTCCGCCCTCCGGCATTGCCTTAATGGCGTTTTGCGAAAGATTGAGAATAATCATCTTAAAATCAGATTCGTTACCGGAAAAAATCAAGTTAGGCTCAATATCCGTAACTATATTGATGCCGTGTCTTTTGGCATCATAGTCAATCATCAGCATCATATCCTTAACTGCCGAAGCAACATCCACATCTCCTACTTCGTTTTCGGAATACTGCGCCAATTTCAACAGTCTCTCCGGCATTTTTACCGTTTCCACAAGTTGTTTATAGGCCATCAACAAATACTTTTTCTGTTCGTCATTATCGGGAACATCTTTATATTCGTCATTCAAAATGCCTTCCATAATCAAGCGAATTGCTCCCAAATTATTTTTCATTTCATGGGCAACCGAAGTGGAAAGAAAAGCCAATGACGAAACTTTCTGCTGATGCGAAAAACGCACATCCGCACTTAGGTCATGAATAGCCTCAACAATATAAAATTTGTCGGCATCATTATCCAGCGGCAATTTAACCGCCGTAACATACAAAGGTAATTTTCCGACCTCATGAATGGTATTTAAGCTGTCTTTTTTATCCTGCATAATATATTTTATCGGGCATCTGTAAATACTTTGCGAACATCCCTCGCAGTCATATCCGTATGCTTCATAGCATTTCTTGCCCACACAACTGTCTTTAATAGCAAATATATTATAAAAAGATTTATTGACCATAATAACATCATAGTTTTGGTCAATAACCCTTATACCTTCAGGTATGGCATCAATCAGTTGTTGCAAAAATCTTTCACGATTTTGAGTTTGTTTTATATTCTCTTCCGTGCTATCCAACATTTTGTTGAACGTGTCATACAATATATCATATTCGTCCCTGAAATATCTTCCCGCTACCGGAATAACTCGCGAAGAAAAATCTCCGGCCGATACGTTATGGCTGATTTTAATTAACTTCTCAATCGGTGCTATAACCCAAAAATCCAACAATACCAACAGCACAAAAATCAACAAAACCACCAACAACATACCGACTCCGAAAAACTTTGCACCGGTTACGATTGCTTCATAATTGGAGTTGTAGTTTCGATAAAGTTCTTCGGTTAACTTTTGTTCGTTTGACAATTCCTGCTGTACGGCATCAATGTTTTTTTCCTGTTTCGGAAAATTTTCTTCCTCAAACAATACCGGATACTTATCGGAAATCTGCGCCAATTGTTGCTGCAAACGAATATTATTGTGCAACAAATTTACCACATATTGATTGCGCATATACACTTCATTACGATTTTCCTGCAGTTTTTGCGCATACAAATTTATAAAAATTGCAAAGAAAATAACTGCCAGCAAAGCCAGAAACCCCAGCAAACTATATAAAATTTTCTTATTCAAACTGAAAAACATATCCGGCTCTCCATAATTTATTCAACATCTCTGAGTTGCGGGAAATAATCCGTATTATCCAACTTATAAAAGATAAAAGTATAATCAATTATTCCGGCAATATTTTGATAATTACTGTCATTCATCATCTTAACCGCCAATTGTCTCCCGAAAGGCGGGCGATTTAATTCCCGACTCATGCGGCGAGATTCTCGAAAATAATCATAATTAACGTGCGAATTTATCTTCAAAGATTTGGCCCTGATACAATCTTCCAAATTGGCGTATATCACATAACGATAGTCCGAATTTTCATCATCTGCCGGACGCAAACCCTCGTTTTTATACCATATTTCTTCTTTATATAAATCGTTCGCTTCCAAAGCTAAACGAGAAGTTCCCCAATCCGTATAAATCGCTGCGGTAGAAATCATAATAGACGGCGGCAATTCATCTATGTTCGTCAACAATCTTTTCAATAGCAAACCGGTTCTTTCATCACCTTTCAAACGGGTAAACACATTATATTTCTCCGCCTTTTCTTCCAACAATTTAAGGTCTTCTTCCGAAAGCGGTTGGCCGTTGACATATTTCCGACCGACTTTTTCCACTTCTTCTCTTTCGGCCTTAATTTCCTCGTTTATTTTCAAAACCAACGGCAACAATATCCGAATAAATGTACGGTTTCTGGTCGGACTTTCCGGAATTTCTTTCCAATCCGTCGGCAATTTACTTAAATAAATACGCGGAAAATAACTCCGAGTTTTTGTATAGTCTTCATAACCGTATTTCAAAAACAAATCTTCCACTTCCTTGGTGGTGGCAGACTTCACCAATATTGCGCCGTTTTGTTTCTCTGCCGTCATTTCCGCAAAAACCGTCTGCGGAATAAATAACATCATAAATATTGCGACCGACAGTTTAAACAAGGCTCACTCCTTCAAAACAATATCCAACTCAGGAAAATATTTCCGAAAAGTACGGATAATCACATTCTGTAAAGTGTTTTGCGCATACGGACAACCGGCACAATGTCCCGTAAACTTCAGTTCCAAACTTTGTTCATTGACCTGCAGAATTTCAATATCCCCGTTATCACGATTAAGTGTCGGGCGAATGAAGGCATCAGCCAAAGCTTCGCATGCCGTTTGCAAATCAGTAGTTTCCGCGCTTTCCAAAAGGCCTTCTTGCGTGGCAAAATCATCAATCTCCGCCATAACAGACAGCCTGACATCTTCAAAATCGGCATCTGCCGAATAGACTATCGAGAGCAATTCCGAGGTTATCAAACACCTCTCTACTCCGGCAATTTGCATAATATTTTGCAAAAAAGGACAATGCAAATTTTCTTTATCCTTTGCAACTTGCAACAAATTTTCCTTTATCAAAGGGCGGGAAGGATAAAAATTAACAAGGTTTTTAGCGCTTATATGTTCAAATTTGATTTGCATTTTCCGCCTTTGCCAAATTTTTAAGCAATTCCTCAATGGTCAGCACCGCTTTCAACATAAAGTAGTTTTGAGCCAACAAATGATTTGCCGAGAAAACTGCATCCGTTTTGCCGTTTCTGACCATATGCGTACGCATTTCGGCACATCTTGTCAAATCGGCAACCAAATGCGTCCATGGTTCATACAGGTCATATTTAAGTAAAATTTCTTTGTAGTCCGCGGCCAAAATTTCAGCTATTTGTGCCAATGAAAACGCGTAGCCTTTGTTGTAATAGAACAAGTCATCGGCTTTGGTATCAAACCAATCCGCAGAATGTTCTCTTTGTCTTTTTTCACTTTTTTGCGTTGCCTTCAGCAGACCTTTCTTCATTTTTTCCAACAAAGTTTTCAAGTCAGATTCATAAGGCACAAATATACCTTTAGCACTGAAAACCCGCAATTCTTTCGCCGCTTTGCGATATTGCGAATTGGAAGAAGGAGCCAAATTAAACACGCCTTTTTTAGACATCAGCCAAACATCCGGCGAATAACTTAACAGTTTATAAGCTTTTTCCGCGGCTTTGGCCTGTGTTTCGTTGTTTTTGGAAAATTCAACCAATGCCGAACTCACATCTCTTACTGCCGCAATCATTCCTCGTTGAAAATTCGGCATATTATCTAAGGCATAAGCCGGGAAAACCAGCGGCAAATTCGGGGTCCACATTTTCTCATCAATTTCCCGTTTAATTAGAAACGACATAGTTCTTGCCGTTTCAAAAGTCGGGGTTTTTGATGTATCACCTTTATATTTGGTCTTGATATCGATATTTTCCACCACCGCGCTGCCGATAAAATAATAGAAAAACAAAAAGGTAACCGCGACCGTAATGATAATTTTTCCCGAATTACCGAATATGCGCAATATTTTGCCGATTGTTTTATTCTTTTTCAGTTTTTGCTTAATATCTTTTATTTTCTGCCAAAGCTTTTTCACAAACTTACGATATTCAAAATTGCCCACCCGATGCCACACTTTTTGAAACAATTTTTTCAGAAACTGCCACACCTTTTTCAGCTCAAACTTTTTTTCCGTATCGATATCCTTATTGTGTTTTGCCATTTTTTCTCCTCAGCGAACTCAAAATATCTTTAAAATCAATTATGTGCAGTATTTTAGCCATTATTCCGAAAATTGCAAGTGCCGAAATTCCCAAAAAGGCCAAACCTATCAGCAAAGTCAGCTTGCTGTGTAAATAAACCGGAAAATAAATTTCCATTCCTTTATTAAGGGCAAAAACTCCCACCCCCATTATTACCGAGGCCGCAAAAATTTTCAAACTGCGATAAAGCAATATTTTATCAAACTGCCAAAATCCGCGCTTTTTCAAACCGTGTATGTATTGAAACAGCGATACAAAAGCTGCAATTGTGGTTGCCATGGCAATTCCCACATGCTTAAACGGCACCATTAGCAACAAATTAAAAATAAAGTTGGTTAAAAAGACTACCGCGCTGTACTTTACGGGAGTTACCGTATCACCGCGAGCAAAAAAGTTCGGCATCAGGGCTTTGGTCATAACATAGCACGGCAAACCGATCGAATAGGCAATTACCGCTCTGGCTGTTAAGGTGGCGTCGGAAGCCGAAAATCTGCCGTGTTGGAACAGCAATCTGACTATCGGCTCGGCCAAAACAATCAGCAACACCGCCGCCGGCAAAGACATCAACAAGCCGTATTCCACCGCTTTGTTTTGCGTATCATAGGCATTTTCGCTTTCTCCGGCTTTTAAATATTTAGACAGAATAGGCAACAAAGCCACGCTGATGGCCGCACCGACCACACCCAACGGCAGTTGCTGCAAGCGATTTGCATAATACAGCCACGAAATTGCCCCCGTACCGACCAACGATACCAAAATCGTATCAACCGCCATATTGATTTGATAAATTCCGGCACCGACAACCCCCGGGGCAATTCGCTTGAACAAAGTTTTGATTTCCGGATTTTGTACAATCTTTTTAACTCTTATATACGGATGGATTTTTATCTCAAGTCGCCGCAAAAAATAGGCCAACCATAGAACTTCCAAAACACC
>JAGDBT010000018.1 GCA_017958895.1 Alphaproteobacteria bacterium
AACCGAATTATTGCAATACGGTATAGGTGTTGAAGAAATGGGCGGTGAATGTCTGTGTGCGGAAATTTCAGCCAAAAAACGTATCAATATAGATAAATTGGTTGAGGCAATTTTATTGCAGGCCGAAATGCTGGATTTGAAGGCCAATCCTAATCGTCAGGCTCAAGGCACGGTTGTCGAAGCCAAAATGGAAAAAGGGCGCGGTTCGGTAGCTACGGTTTTGGTTCAGCGAGGTACTTTACAAGTCGGCGATATTTTGATTGCCGGTAAAGAATGGGGACGCGTGCGGGCTATGTTTAACGAGTTCGGCAAAAAGATGTCGATAGCCGAGCCGGCTACTCCGGTTGAAGTTGTGGGACTGCAGGGAACACCTATGGCCGGCGATACTTTTGTGGTGGTAAAGGATGAAACTCAGGCTCGTGAAGTAACCGGATATCGTATTCGCAAAGAACGTGATGCGAAGATTGTTGCCAACACTAAGTCGGCAATGGAACAAATGATGGATAAGATAAAATCCGGAGAATCCAAACACTTATCAGTTGTTATTAAAGCAGATGTTCAAGGTTCTATTGAGGCTTTGGAAGGCTCTTTGAAGAAGCTGGCCAATGATGAAGTGTCCGTACAAATTTTGCATTCGGCTGTGGGCGGAATTTCAGAATCCGATGTTACTTTGGCCCATGCATCCAATGCTTTGATTATCGGTTTTAATGTTCGTGCCAATGCTCAGGCTCGCGATATGGCACACCGTGAAGGGGTTGATATTCGTTATTATTCCATTATCTACAATGTGGTAGATGATGTTAAGAAAGCTCTGGAAGGTATGTTGACGCCGGAACTCAGAGAAAAAATTTTGGGTTATGCCGAAATTCGCAGTGTTTTCAATATTACCGGTGTCGGTAAAGTGGCCGGTTGTATGGTAACCGAGGGTTTGGTAAAACGCGGTGCGAAAGTTCGTTTATTGCGCGACCATGTGGTTATTCATGACGGCAATCTCGGTCAGCTGAAACGTTATAAAGATGACGTTAAAGAAGTTAAAGAGGGCTTTGAATGCGGTATGAGTTTTGAAAATTACAGCGATATTCAGGTCAATGACTTTATCGAATGTTATGAAGTGGAAGAAATAGCTAAAACTTTGTAGTAAAGGGTAAAAAAATGGCTGAAAAATTATCAAATCGTCAGTTACGCGTCGGACAAGAGGTGCGCAGAGTTATAGCCGAGGCTATAGAGCAGGGAAACGTGCGTTCGCCGGAAATTGCCAATGCCTTTATTACCATAACTCAGGTAATTATGTCACCGGATTTAAAGTATGCCACAGTATATCTTATGACCTTAAACGGTAAGAACTTGGGATTGGTTATTGAGCAACTGACGGCAGAAAAATGGCTGTTTAAAAAATTGGTGGCCGATAAACTGAAACTTCGCTATACTCCGGAAATAAATTTCAGAGTTGATGATACTTTTGCGGAAGCGGAAAAAATCAACCGCCTGATGCATGATCCGAAAGTAATGGCGGATTTAGAAAAAAAGGAAAATGAAAAAGAAGAAAGCGCGGAATAATCCGCGTTTTTTTTATTTTTGATAATTCAGAGCATCAAGAGCACCTTGCAGAATAAAAGCGGCCGCAGAGGCATCAAGCACTTTTTGACGTTTGGCACGTGACATATCAACTTCATCAATTAAAAAGCGCTCCATAGCCGAAGATGACAGACGTTCATCCCAAAAAATATAAGGTAAAGGAACTTCCTTAGCCAATTTTTCGGCAAATTCACGAACCTGAGCGGCAATTTCGCCTTCTTTACCATCCATTTGCAAAGGCAAACCATAAATAAAACCGCCGATTTCTTTTTCCGTGACAATTTTCTTAATCTCCGCCACATCTTTTTCCCAAGCGGAACGATATATAATTTTATAAGGTGTGGCTATATTACACAATAAATCGGAAACCGCCACTCCGAGACGTTTTGAGCCGTAGTCAAACCCTAAAAGTGCCTTATAGGGCGACAATTGTTTCTTGAAATCCGCAATATTCATAATTACCTCTGATTGCAACTTAAACACATTGATAAAAAAAGTCAAATATTTATGTGTTGAGTAAGTGTGTTTTTCGCTTTACTAATCAGATACAAAATTGTAGATTTACGATAAAGTGAAAGTTTATTTTGAGGTTTAGTTATGAAAATAAAGTCATTTATTGCTTTTATGATGATGCTTATTGCTTTTCCGGCTTATGCCGAATTGGAAATTAACGTGAGCGGAGCAAACCGCAATCCGTTACCGATTGCCATTCCGGAAATGATTGGGGCTAATTCCAACATTTTCACAAAGTTGGCCGGTCGTGATTACGGAGGAAAAATCAGAGAGGTGGTTTCTGCCGATTTGGATCGGAGCGGTCTGTTTAAGATTATTCCGTCCGGCAGTTATATAGAGAAACTTAAATCTATTGACCAACGTCCGCAGTTTGTTGATTGGCAGGCCATAAAATCTCAGGCTTTATTACAGAGTAAAATCACCGAACTGCCGGGAGAAAAACTGCAAGTTGACTTTAGATTATGGGATGTGGTGGCCGAAAAACAACTTTTGGGTAAGAGTTTTACTTCTACCAAAGAAAATTGGCGACGGATAGCCCACGTTATTGCCGATGCGGTTTATGAACGTTTGACCGGCGATAAAGGTTATTTCAATACAAGAGTGGTTTATGTTTCGGAAAGCGGTCCGGCAACCAGAAAGATTAAAAGATTGGCTATGATGGATCAGGACGGGGAAAACCATAAATTTTTGACCGACGGTCGTAATTTGGTATTAACTCCGCGTTTTTCACCTAATATGCAGAAAATTACTTATTTGGAATATGTAGGCAATAATCCGCGAGTATATATGATGGATTTAAATACAAATCGTCGGCAGGTTTTGGGTAATTTCCCAGGCATGACTTTTGCACCGGTTTGGTCACCTGACAGTTCTAAAGTGTTGATGAGTTATGCGCATAACGGTTCGACCAATATTTATGAAATGAACTTAAATAATCGCAGTATTAAGCAACTTACTCACGGAAGTGCAATTTCTACCTCTCCGAGTTACTCACCGGATGGTTCCAAAATTGTGTTTAACTCCGATAGAGGCGGAAATCAGCAACTTTATATTATGGATGCCGACGGTAGTAATGTTGAACGCATAAGTTTCGGTAGCGGCGGACGCTATGCTACACCGGTATGGTCGCCGCGCGGTGATTATATTGCCTTTACCAAAATGGCAGGAGGTAATTTCTATGTCGGTGTTATGGCTCCTGACGGTTCAGGTGAACGGCTTTTGGCTCAAGGTTTTTTGGTTGAAGGACCTACATGGTCGCCTAACGGAAGAGTTTTAATGTATTTCCGTCAAGACAGAGGAAGTCCGGTAAGGTTATATACAATAGATTTAACGGGTGATAACGAGCGACGTATAATAACGCCTTCCGAAGCTTCGGACCCGGCATGGTCTCCGTTATTGCCATTATAATAAAAAAGAAAAGCGGTTGTGAAAGCAATCGCTTTTTTAGGGAATTGTTCCTTATATTTGCTTGCAAGAACAAATTAAGTCAGTTATCATTACCTCACTAAAGAGGAGAAAATAAAATGATGAAGACCGTAATTCTGATGGTAGGATTGATGATGTTGTTTATGTACGTCGGCAATCTGGTGGGCGGAGAACAAGGAATGTTTATGGCTTTTCTTTTGGCCTGCGGTATGAATTTTTTCAGTTACTTTTTCAGCGACAAATTGGTGCTTAAACAATATAAAGCCCAAGCCGTAAATTCCGAAAATGCTCCGGAGTTATACGGAATTGTGGCCGAATTGGCACAGAAAGCCGGTTTACCGATGCCGAAAGTTTATATTGTACCGGAAGAAGTACCGAATGCTTTTGCTACCGGACGTAATCCGCAACATGCAGCCGTTGCCGCCACTCAAGGCTTATTAAGAATATTGGATAAAGATGAGATAGAAGGGGTTTTAGCCCATGAAATGAGCCATGTAAAACATCATGATATATTGATCGGTTCGATTGCGGCGGTTTTTGCCGGAGCAATTTCAATGTTGGCTAATACGGCGCGTGTTAATACCAATTCCAGAAATAGCAGAAATTCGGGAAACGGCGGAGTGCTGGCTGTTATTTTCATGCCGATTGCGGCGGCGATTGTACGTATGGCAATTTCCCGCACCAGAGAATATAAGGCAGATGAGGGGGCGGCATATTTAACACGTCATCCGGAATGGTTAATGTCTGCTTTGACTAAGTTAGAAGGTTATGCCAAAAATTATCAGATGAGAAATGCCAATTCGCAAACTGCTCATTTGTTTATAATTAATCCTTTCAGCGGAATGCAAAATGCCATGGCACACCTTTTCAGCACTCACCCAAGCACTAAAGACAGATTAGCTCGTCTGGAAAAATTGAAAAAAATGGTATAAGGCTTACAGATAATGAACTTTCTGGCGTTGTTTTTATGTTTTTGCGGTTATATGCTGATTTCGTCGGCCTCTTGGATTGTACGTAAATTCGGCGAGGTTACTTACGAACAAATAATTTTCCATATCAATGTGCCTTTGGATTCGGAAACCAAGCTGATTATCAGCTATTTTCAAAATACTGTTATGATGGCGATTATTTTGGTAATAATCATTTATTTCTGCCAACGTCGTTTTAAGTCTTCTAAATATATTTACGGAGCTGCGGCCTTTTTTATAATTTCAATAATCTATTTCGGTTGGCGTATGAATGTGCCGGAAATGTGGAAATATAAACAACGCCGACAAATAGTGAGCAATTTTTATGAACAAAACTATGTTAATCCGAATGATGTTGAAATTACCGCTCCGGAACACAAGAAAAATTTAATATTTATATTTGCCGAATCAATGGAAGCAACTTATGCCGGCAATAATCTCTGGCAAGATAATTTAATTCCGAACCTTAGTAAACTGGCGCAAGAAAATGTGAATTTCGGTGCCGGTGACGAAGTTAAAGGATTCTTTGAAATTATCGGAGCAGACTATACTCAAGCTTC
>JAGDBT010000159.1 GCA_017958895.1 Alphaproteobacteria bacterium
ATCTTTTCAATGATGTAATTTAACTGTTCATCAGTCAAATACGGAGTCATCGGAATGCTGCAAACAGTCTTGGAAAGTTTTTCACAAACCGGCAAAGAACGAGTGTTCCATTTAGCATAAGCGGTTTGAGTGTTTACCGGACGCGGATAATAAGCACCGCAAGGAATGCCGTTAGACTTTAAATAGTTCATCAGCTCATCACGATGTTCACAATGAATGGTGTACAGCGCGTAGGCAGATTGGCAATTATCCAAGATTTTTTGTTTGCCGTAATAAGAACTTAACCCCTCATCATAGCGTTTGGCAACTTTATAACGAGATTTCAATTCCTCGGCAAAGACGCTCAATTTTAACAAAAGAACGGCACCTTGGAAAGAATTCATACGGCCGGTCATGCCCAAACGAACATTATCATAATGGTCTTCAGGACTCATGCCGTGAACGCGGCAAGACTTAACCAATTCGTTTTCTTCGTTAGAATTGGTAAACACCGCACCACCGTCACCATAGCCGCCGAGCGGTTTGGTCGGATAGAATGAAGTAGCACTCATATCGGCAATCGAGCAGGCATTTTTGCCATGATATACCGAACCGAAACTTTGGCAAGAATCGGAAAGAACTTTCATGCCGTTTTCATGAGCAATTTTGATGATTTCATCATAATCGCAAGGAGAACCGAAAATATCAACGGCAATAACAGCTTTAAGATTTAACTTTCCTTCGGCTTTTACTTCAGCAATAGCGCGCTTCAAATCATTGATATCCATATTATAAGTATTCGGATCCGAATCAATGAAAATAGGGGTTGCACCAAGCAAAACCGGAGCTTCGGCCGAAGCAACAAAAGTAAATGAAGAAACAAATACGGCATCGCCCGGTTTAACATCCCAAGCCATTAAGGCCAAGGTTAAAGCATCAGTGCCCGAACCACAGGTTGAGCAATATTTGGTGCCGGCATATTCTGCCAATTTGTTATCAAGCTCTCTGGTTTCCGGACCTTGACAATAAGCACCGTGATTTAAAATATTTTTGAAAGCATCTAAAAATTTTTCTTGTCCGATAACTTTTTGAGTGGTTGCACAATCAAAAAGATTAATCGGTTCAGTTGGTTTATTGGTCATATTTTTTTCCTTATATAAAAGTTTCAACTGTTGTGTAATTTACAGCTTATGGGGTTTGCTTGCAACACACAAAAAATTACGGTTTTGTAACATTACAAAATAATTAAGGCGTCTTTGCGACGCCTTAACTATAAGAATTTCGGTAATCATTAGAAACTGTATCTGAAACCGAACAGAATTTCATGATCAAGAACCGAGGTCTTTACAACACCATTCGGAATTTCTTTGCGAACGCGACCATAATCGGCAAAGCGATAGCCGGCATCCAAAGCCCAAATGGAATTGATGTCATAGGTTATACCGGTCATAACTTGCCAAGCAAGATTATAAGCGGATTTAACACCACGATCACGGAAATCGGTCTTTACATAAGACATGCCCATACCGGCACCGATATACGGTGTCCAAGAAGAACAATTGCGATAGTCTAAGTAAAGGTTGGCCATTGTGGAATCTTTACGAAGTTTCAAGTGAACATAATCACCGGCAATTTTTCCGCCTCTTTTAACATTGTGAGAGGTATTAAATTCCAATTCTCCGCGAACATACCCGGCACGAAGACCATAAGCAAAATGTGAGCCGATAACATTTTTATTTCTGTGGTCACGAGCAATACCGTTGCCGTCGGCAACTTTCATCTTAACCAAATCAAAATCATAAGACGCCTTGGCTGAAACATATTGCTTTACTTTTGCCTCTGCAGCTGCACTCAATAAGCAAGCCACACCGACTAATAACAACAATTTTTTCATTTCAAAATCCTTTTTTATTGTTTAGAACTAAACTGTACGATTGAACTTTAGGACTATAAAAAACATTAGTCAAGGTTGTTTTGATTTTTATTCATAGGCATAAAGAGTTTTGCCGTTTCGGCGCAACCAACTGTTGCCGCGACTCCACTCCGGACAGAGAAGATCGACGCATTTCCAAAATTCATCGGAGTGGTCCTGATGTTTCAGATGAGCCACTTCATGAGCCATCAGATAAAAAATCACATAATCGGGAGCCAAAGCAATTCGCCAGCTGTAATTTATATTATTGAGTGATGAGCAGCTGCCCCAACGCGATTTGGTATCTTTGATGATTACTTTATTTACTTTGCAGCCGATTTTTTTTGCCAGTTCGTTTGAAATTTTATAAAATTCGACGGCCGCGCGACGACGAATATAATCACGCACTCGCCGATGCAAAAATTCAATATCACCGGAAACAGATAAACAACCGTCTTCCAAGTGCACTCCGCTTCGATTTTCCGGAGAATGTTTTATTATTACTTTTTGCCCGAACAGCGATATTTGTTCTCCGTCTTCAAAACGGCGTATTTGCGGCAATTTTTTCAAAGATTCGATAATCCAATCCATGTTTTCGTTTACAAACTCAACGGCGCGCCGGCGACTGCAAAATTTCGGCACCGATAAAACAGGAATTCTGTTTTTGCTGTCAATGCGCAAAACCAGTTTTCCGTAGGAACGCGAAGGCACGACTTTTATATCCATGCCGACAGCTTCGCTGATATCAAACGTCTTGCCAGTCAACAATGTAATTTTCATAGTCTCTTACCTTGGTTTCATTCACTAATTCTCTGGTGTTTGCGGACATTCCCGCCTCATACACGCTATCGGCTTTGCCGGTGATTAACGGGTGCCATTGAGGCAGGTCATAACCGTTATCCAAAAGCCAATAAGCGCAGGTTTTCGGCAACCAACGCGGTTTTTCGCGAACTGCCGCCAAATCTATATCACGGCAATCTTTAACCGCCTCAAAACGATGCTCATAAATTTTACACAGACAAGTTTTGCAATCTAAAAAACGACAGTGCGTGTTGGTATATTTTACCTTGCCTTTAATTTCCAGTTTATTCAAACAACACTTGCCGCATCCGTCGCACAAAGCTTCCCATTCCGCTTTGCTGAGTTGTTCCAATTTTTTATGTTTCCAAAATTCCGGTTTGAGTTTTTTGAACTCATCAACTCGTTGTTGAGGATTATAGAGATCTTCTTGCCAAACATTCGAACTCATAAGTTATTCTCCTCAACGATGTGTTTTTCCCAATCGCTTTTTTTGACTTGAGTCTGGGATATGATTTTTCCGGTCAATTTTGTGAATTTTTGCGGTCGGTAATTCCGGTCAAAGAGTTTGCGATAAGCACACATTTTAGGCATCCACGGAAGCTTGTCGACATTATCTTTGGTTATTTTCAGACACTCCGGTTGCCTTTCAAACCGTTTTTCGTAAACCGAGCAACGACAGTTTTTTTCATCATAATAACGACAGGCAATATCCGTATGATAGAGTTCTCCCGTTTCTTCATCTTCCAAAGTCAGCAGGCAACAACGCCCGCAATGGTTGCAAATTGCTTCCCATTGTTGTTCGGTTAAGTTATACCATGCTTTATCAGTCATTTTTTTGCGGCAACCTGTCATCTTCTGCTAAATTACCGAATTGGGTGAATTCACCGTTCCAATAAAGTTTTACGGTGCCGGTAGGACCATGACGTTGTTTACCGATAATAACTTCGGCTAAATTAGCGGTTTGGCGATCACGAATTTCCCAATCGGCATGCTTTTTTAAGAAAGTTTCTTCAGATTCATTTTCCTGACGTTTCGGTTCGGAATTATGAATATAGTAGTTTTGTCTGAATACGAACATTACAATATCGGCATCTTGCTCAATGGATCCTGATTCGCGCAAATCCGACATTTGCGGTTGCTTATCTTCACGAGATTCAACACTGCGGTTTAATTGCGAAAGAGCAATAACCGGTATTTTTAACTCCTTGGCTAAAATCTTTAAACCGCGGGAAATTTCGGAAACTTCCTGAACACGGTTTCCTTCGCTTTTTTTATCACCGGTGCCGCCGATAAGTTGGATATAATCGATAACAACCAAGCCCAAACCTTTGGAACGTTTCAATCTTCTGGCACGTGAGCGAATGGCATTTATGCTTATGCCCGGAGTATCATCAATGTATAACGGAATGGTTTCTAATTCGCGTACGGCGGCAGCTATGCGGGTGAATTCCGATTCCTGCAAATCACCGGTGCGCATTTTATGGCTTGAAGTTTGAGTGGCGGTAGATAACACACGCGAGGCCAATTCATCGGCCGACATTTCCAAAGAAAAGAAGGCAACTCCTTTTTTATCTGCGGGAGTATCTTTGTCACGCGATAAAAATTCTGCCACATTATAGGCAATATTTGTGGCTAAAGCGGTTTTTCCCATACCCGGACGGCCGGCTATAATAATTAAATCAGAGTCGTTGAGACCGCCGATTTTGTAATCAAGTTGGACCAAACCGGTAGGTATTCCGGAGATTCGTCCTTCTTTTTGATAGGCTTTTTCTATGTAAGAAAGCGAAGAATTTAAGGCCGATTGAAAATCCATAAAACCGCCTTGATTATCGCCGCGGTCGGCCAGGGAATAAAGAGCTTTTTCCGCTTGGCTGATTTGTTCTTCGGCTGAGATATCCAAATTTTCTTCCAAAGCATCGTTGACAATTTCATATCCAGTGTTGATCAGCTCGCGGCGCAAATATTTGTCATAAATGAATTGGGCATAATATTCCACATTAGTCAAAGGAGAGGCACTTTCCGCCAATTTCACGAGATAAGGAAATCCGCCGACCTGATCCAATGTTCCTTCCTGTTCAAAATAGTTTTTTAAGGTTATTATATCGGCAGTGTGTTCTCGATTAAGCAGTTTGGACATGGCATCATAAATTTTTTGATGGGTGGAATCGGCAAAATAAGCCGATTTCAGAAGGTCTGCTATTTTTTCATAGGCTTTGTTGTTTATCAGTAAAGTGCCGATAAGAGCCTGTTCCGCCTCTATATTTTTAGGCAATTTTGTAGCGTCTATTTTTTCCATTTTAGTCCTCTGCTTGTATTTTATCTTGAATCGTTATAAATAAATCGGAGCGAAAATATTATACAAATATTTTTTATCTTGTGGATAATGGGTATAAAAAATAATTTATCACGAGAAATTTTGCTATTTTAGGAATAAGTCGCGGAGGGGGGAATATGTCTGAAGAAAAAATATTGGTTATCGGCGGCGCCGGCTATATAGGCAGTCATGTCGTTAAGGCCTTATCGGAAGATGGTTTTGCCGTTGTTGTTTATGATAACTTATCAACGGGACAGAAAATAAATTTGTGCGCCAAAGCTGAGTTTGTTCAAGGAGATATTCTGGATGAGGAAAAACTCAATTCCGTGATGTCGCAAGGTTTTTCGGCGGTGGTTCATTTGGCGGCCAAAAAAGCGGTCGGTGAATCAATGGAGCATCCCGAGATATATTCCCGCAACAATATAAACGGTTCCGTAAACATTTTTAATGCGATGCTGAAAAAAGGCATAAAGAATATAGTCTTTTCGTCGACCTCGGCGGTTTACGGAACTCCGCAATATTTGCCTTTGGATGAAAAGCATCCCGTAAATCCGTTGAGTTTTTACGGTTTTACCAAGGCGGAAATTGAAAGAATAATGAGTTGGTATTCGCAATTAAAAGATTTTCATTATGTTGCACTGCGTTATTTTAATGCGGTCGGCTATGCCGCAGACGGTTCAATCCGCGGCAAAGAAATAAATTCGCAAAATTTGTTGCCGTTGGTTATGGAAACCGCTGTGGGAAAACGCGAAAAGTTATATGTTTACGGCAACGATTATGATACTCCTGACGGCACTTGTATTCGTGATTATATCCATGTGGAAGATTTGGCAAGTGCACATGTTGCGGCAATTAAAAAATTTCTTTCCGATAATCGCTCATACACAGTTAATTTAGGCACCAACAAGGGGACTTCCGTTTTGGAAATTATTAAAGCAACGGAAAAAGTTACCGGACAACACATCAATTATGAATTTGCACCGCGACGTGCCGGTGATCCGGCCAAGGTGGTGGCAACCAACGATTATGCCGAAAAGTTGTTGGGATGGAAGCCGAAATATCAAAATATTGAACAGATAATAGAAACGGTTTGGAATTTGGAGAAATAATGGAAACGGCAGATGTTTTAACAACGGCACACGGCACACTTTCGTCTTTCGGATTGTGGACTTGTTTCGGAATTGTGGTGATTTTGCTGTTGGCGGCAGATTTATTTTGGTTTAATCGCAAAAACGAAGAACCGCATTTCTGGCATACGTTATGGATTTGTATTGCCTATATTGCGGCGGCGGTGGCTTTCGGATTTTTTGTTTGGTATGAAGACGGCGCCGAAAAAGGTATGGAATATTTTACCGGCTATTTGTTGGAAAAAAGTCTGTCCATGGATAATATCTTTGTGATGTCTATGATTTTTGCCACTCTCGGAGTGCCGAAAATATATCAACATCGTGTGCTTTTTTGGGGAATTATCGGGGCGTTGGTAATGCGCGGAATTTTAATCGGCGTGGGCGATGCTCTGGTGGTCAGATTTAATTGGATTCTTTATCTGTTTTCGGCCTTTTTGATTTATACCGGTATAAAAATGTTTTTGCACCGCGGTGATGAAAATGCCGATATACGCGAAACCAAACTTTATAAAGTTCTTTCCAAGATTTTCCATGTTACGCACGAAATTCGCGGAGAGCATTTTTTTGTTAAAGAAAACGGCAAACATTATATAACTCCGCTGTTTTTTGCTTTAATAATTATTGAAACCATGGATGTGGTTTTTGCCCTTGACAGTATTCCGGCGATTTTTCTGGTAACCACTGATGTATATATTGTTTATACAAGCAATATTTTTGCCATTTTGGGCCTGCGCGCTTTATACTTTTTGCTGGCCGCTATTATTGATAAATTTGTTTATTTGAAGCCGGCGATTTCTCTGATTTTGATTTTTATCGGTATAAAGATATTTTTGCCGAAAATCGGAATTGAAGTTCAAGAATGGCAATCTTTGAGCGTAACACTGGGACTGTTGGCCGGTGGTATTTTGTGCTCGTTGTTTAAGGGAAAAATCGGCATTGGCGGAAAATAAATTTTATTTAAGCTTCGGACGTCATGAAAAACCGGATTATGAATACGGCATAGAAAAAGAAGGTATGTTGCGAACATGGTTTCTCGGAAGACAATTGCAAAAAGAACTTCCCATGTGTGCCACGGTTTATTGTTCTCCATTGCCGCGAGCGGAAAAAACGGCATTTTTTCAAGCTTTGGGTTTGGGATGCAAAAATTTGGCGGTCAATGATAATTTGCACGAAAGCACCCCGAAATTCAATATAGAACGTTTTGTTAATCAGGTTATAAGCACAGCCGGCGACAAGTCTTTTTATCATCATTTTGTTACGCATCTGCCGGTAATTGAAAAACTGGGATTACCGGAATTGGGAGCGGGAGAAATTTGTCTTTTGACCGCAGAAAATAAAGACGAGATGTTGTCTGAAAATTACACGGTTAAAGTGATTACCAAACAGGAACCGGATTTTAATTGGCGAAAACAAAGGGGGCTTTTGCCTGAGAGATTGGTATTACTATCCGCCGAGGAAATATATCAAATATTGCAACAATCAGATTAAGAAAAACCATTAAGAAAGTGCTTATATTTCTGCAAAATTAATAGCATTTTAAGTAATTTATGCTATCCTGCCTCCAACAAAATTTAAATTGCAATTTACAGAGGTAAAAAATGGAATCACAAGCACTTGCAGATGTTGCGCAAACGGCAAATGAAATGTCGTTATGGGATATGGTTTGGTCTTCGGATACAATCACTAAAGTTGTTATGATAGGGTTGATTGCCGCTTCCGTTTGGTCATGGGCCATTATTTTGGAAAAATTGGCGGTATTGCGACAAGTTCGCAACCAGTCTAAAAAGTTTGAAGAAGCTTTCTGGTCGGGCGGTTCATTGGACAGATTGTTTGAAGCAATCGGCAATCGTCCGCGCGATCCGATGTCGGCGATTTTTGTGGCGGCGATGCGGGAGTGGAAACGCAATACTTTAATGAAAGGCAAAACCGATCGCAGTATCCGTGGTGTTTCACTGCAACAGCGCATTGAAAAAGCCATGACGGTTTCTTGTGAAAAAGAGTTGGACAGTTTAGATACGCATTTGGGTTTTTTGGCGACTACCGGTTCGGTTGCGCCGCTTATAGGCTTGTTCGGCACGGTTTGGGGAATTATCAACAGCTTTAATGCTATTGCGATTACGCAAAGTAATTCCTTGTCGGCTATGGCTCCGGGTATTGCCGAGGCCCTGTTTACCACGGCTTTCGGATTGATTGCCGCCATTCCGGCAGTAGTAGCATATAATACTTTTTCTTCGGCCATTGATCGTTATGCCAAAACCTTGGATAATTTTATGGCGGAATTTTCCACCATTTTATCGCGTGAGATAGATGCAACAACCTTAAAGGCTGATTTAGCGGGAGAATAACATGTCGTTATTGCAAAATTATTCGCATATCCGTCGTCAATCTCGTCGCAGAGCCGATGTAAACATTACAAACCTTATGGATGTAATGATGGTGCTGTTGGTGGTGTTTATGGTGGCGGCGCCGCTTATGACCTCGGGTATTCCTTTGAATTTGCCGAAAGTCGGCGGTAAGGCTTTGAACGGCGAAGGTACATCGGTCAACATAAGCGTTGATAAAGAGGGCGCTTATTATATCGGTCAAAGTATAATTCCCGATGATGAAGTTTTGCCTAAGCTTGAAGCTATCAAGGGGCAAAACAGTGAATTGAGCGTTACTATTTCCGGTGATACAACCGCCGCTTACGGACGGGTTATCGGTTTAATGGCCATGCTCAAAGAAGCGGGTTATGATAAAGTCGGGCTGAAAACAGAGGCAAAAACGCCGGCGGCTCGTCGGGCTGAGGAAAATCGTGAAAAGAAATAAAACCGATGAAAAAATATCTGAAACAGTCCATAATTTTACACATCGTGATGTTTATCCTGATGGTCTTTGATTTGCCGGGTTTCTGGCGTAAGGATATGACCTTGGGACAAACTCCGATTATTGTGGACTTGTCGCAGGTAAAAATTTCAGAAATGACCAATTTACCGGCAAAAGCGGAGTTCGGTGAAGAAGATCATAAAGCTACCGTGGAAGAGCATAAACCGATTGAACAATATTCTAAAGATGAACCTGAGGAAGAGCCGCAAAAAACGGAACCTGAGCCTGAACTGGAGGAAACTCCTCAAGAAGTAAAACAAGATTATTTGGAACCGCCGGCACCGGAGAAAAAGCCGGAACAAAAACCGGAGCAAAAGCCTGATCCGAAACCGACACCTAAACAACCGCCGGTTCCTGAGGCAAAACCTAAGCCGAAACCGCAAAATAAACCTAAGGATAAACCGCAACCTAAAAAAGATCAGGAAAAAAGCAAAGTTCGCAGTAATGCCTTAAAGAGCCTTATGCAAGAAATTGATAACAACAAAAATTTGGATATCGGCGATAAAACGCAAAATGCCATGATAAAAGAAGGTACCGAAGTAAAAAATATGGGAATAGAGGGCGGCAACAGCAACGGTTCTTATTTCAGTGAACTCAGTATTTCCGAAACCGATGCCATTGCCAGTTTGCTCAGTCAAAATTGGCAACTTGATCCGGGGGCTATGAATATAGATACGATGATTGTACCGATTAGGGTAGAGTTAGGACGTGACGGTTCAATCAGAAATATAGAATTTTTGGAACAAGGACGCTATAACAGCGATCCGTCTTATCGTTCGGTGGCAGAGAGTGCCAGAAGAGCAATTTATGCCACACAGCAGGCTTTCAGAGAAGTGTTTGGCGTAAAATATGCCGATCGCTATGAAGTTTGGCAAACCTTAAAACTCAAATTTAATCCGTTAAACAAAAGAGTAGAGTAAAGTTTATTTTTCCGTATTTTCTCGGAGTTGCCAAAGATTGTCGGTCAGCGGTTCATAATTGTTTAAAATAAAATCGGTCAGGGTTTTACCTCTGTTTGTCTGAGCGAGCTTAAAATCGATATATTTAATGTTATTACGGCTTAAATAAGTTACGAAATCAAAAGGATAAGCTTTATTGAATAGTTTGTTATAAAGGTTTAGAGTATCGTCCCCCAGAGTATGATAAGAGCGCAAAGGTACATATATTTGGTCGGTAAAATAATCTATATGCAAAAGGGTGGCATTCTGGTGATTATTAAGCAATTTGAGCGCTTTCAAAGTATCTTTAATCGGATGAGAGGTTAAAGCAAGTATATTCAGGATGAAAAAAGCAATAAAAAAGGCATATAGGTAATTTATGGCCGTTTTGTTGGTAATTTGCGGCAAATAAACCGCAATAATGAGGGCGGAGAAAATAAGCAAATTTATCAAGTAGTGCGGAAACAGAGCAAGAAAAATGCAATGTTGAATAAATTCACCGACAAATAGCAGCGCAATAATATTCAAATACAGAGAAGTGTTTTGCTTTTTATACATCAAAATAAAAATAGTGGCGGCAGCAACAAATAGTGGTAAAAAGTTCCAAACAGCAGAAGATTTATCAAGCGAAAAAAGGCCGGAGACATGTTTATTTAACAGCCAGTTTAAATCAAAATAAGCTTGCCAGGTTCCCGATATTATCAGGGCAAATATTGTTGCACCGATGAGCAATAACGAGGGGATTGCGGCAAGAGCCAATTGCTTTACGGCGGACGGTTTTTTGTAAAGTACATAGCCGAGCGGCAAAGCGAGCGGTAAAATACTGAAGGCAATGGTTTGTAAAAACAAAAAAGCAACGGTAAAACATATGCCGCAATACATCAGGTCTTTGGTTTTTTCATCTCTGATATAACGGAAAAACAAATAAAGTCCGGCAAAATAAAAGAGGCGCATAAAAGTATCGGGTTTAAATATACACACTCCGTACCACAGCGGAAAGAAAGAAAAAACTACTGCCAAAAAATAAATAAATTGCTTTCTGTTGCCCAAAAATTCACGGAACAACCGATAAATGATATAAAACAGCGCACCGGAAGCCGACAACGACAGAATACGAGAAACATAAAACAGTAATATCGCATTTTGCGGCAATACTTTAATAATCGGAGCAAATATATACCACATCAACGGATGATGATGTTCAAAAAAATCGCGGTAGGGAACATAACCCTCGCTGACCAAAAAACTCATGCGCAGATGCTCAATATTATCGGCACTGATAGTGTTTGAAAACAGCAAGGTCAAAATAATGCCGATAAACTGTAATCCGAGCATAATATAGATGAATTTGCGATTTAAGAGCATTTTGTTTCCCACAAATAAAAAAAGCTAAACCGAGTTTAGCTTTTTTACGATAAGATGTCTATTACAAATTAGTAGTTTTCGGCTCGCAATTCAAAATAGCTTTGCGGGTGAGCGCAAACCGGGCAAGCGGCCGGAGCTTCGGTGCCGACAATAATATGTCCGCAGTTGCGGCATTCCCAAACTTTGACTGAGGATTTGGCGAAAACTTCTTGAGTTTCAACATTTTTCAGCAAAGCGCGATATCTTTCTTCATGAGTTTTTTCAATGGCGGCGACTCCGCGGAATTTGGCTGCCAATGCCGGAAAACCTTCTTCTTCGGCTGTTTTGGCGAACCCCTCATACATGTCAGTCCACTCATAATTTTCGCCGTCGGCGGCCGCCTTCAAGTTAGCGGCTGTATCTCCGAGTTCACCTAATTCTTTAAACCACAATTCGGCATGCTCTTTTTCGTTGGCTGCGGTCTTGGTAAAAATTTCGGAGATTTGTTCAAACCCTTCTTTTTTGGCGCGGCTGGCAAAATAGGTATATTTGTTGCGTGCCTGGCTTTCTCCGGCAAAAGCGGTCCAGAGATTTTTTTCGGTTTGAGTACCGGCATATTTGTTAGTCATGATAGTTTCCTTTATAAAAATTAATGTTGAAATTTTATCCGAATCTATAAGAAAAAAAATTGTTTGGCAAGCAAATAGTTCAGGTTTGTAATTGACAAAACTTAAAATTTGGACTATACTGAAAGGGCTTATGGATATTGTGTTGATTATTAGGTTTAGTGCTGGATTGAGAATTGGGTTTTGCCTGATGCTTGGTTTTGTATGGGACTGAATGTTAACGCGTTGAAGTGGGTGCGATCTCTTGAGGAAGTGTAATTGAATAGTGTCAATTCGTCCTGCTCGCATTTACAACCGATATGAGAGACAGTCGGTTCGCCATTTAAAAATTATAAGTTATGGCAAAATTTTCAATTAAGCGTTTCGGACGCAAGTGTGGAGAGTTTTTTGAAAACGTAGTACTCACTTTTATCTTTGGAGTGTGCGTTGGTGTATGGCTGGTCTTGATATCAATCATCGCCATTATCTGGGGAGTCATCAAATGGCTTCTGTTTTGGAATCCTATTTGTTTCTTTGTGTGGGCTAATATTGCACCCCGCAAAATGGCGCAGATACTATACGCTCCAATCCCCAAACCTGATGAGGGGGCAAAGTACAAAGATTTCAAAGAAATCTTCGCCATGATAAAGGTAGTTAGAAATTACCTTTGTGGTTGGCAGAGACATCTCCTACCCATGAAGAGCAAACGGTGGTTTGTTCTTGAGAAGCCGGAAAGTTTCAAATGCGCAGTGCGCATCAAAGCCTTCCGTTCGTTCTTTGAGAACGGTATGAAACCGGAGGCTAAGGAGTTGCTCTCCAAGGTATCAGAGAAAACTCTGGCAGCTTTTTTGGAGAGATATTACCCCTCTTTTGATGAGAAGAAGATTATAATTCCTCTCAAAAAGGAGCTGACGGCAGAAGATATCCGTTTTCTCCTGACAGCGCAAGTAAACTGTTCTGCTGTGGAGGAGACGTATATGAAAAATACACCGTCTCAAAGATTTATGAACATCCTGCTGGATGTTTTTAAAGGTTCTTATAACCTGTTCTGTGAGAATTTGATTATAAAGTGTCTTTGGAGGGACGGAATGTCAACAGAGACTTTAAATCGAGTTCTGTGCATCGAACACCAAGGAGTAAAAGATAAGCTCCTGAAAGTTGTAAGAATCCGTGGTGAGGTTCAGCTCGTAAAGATGCTCGCCAGCTGGGGTTCTGCCGGTAAGCAGGAATGGTCAAAATTCCTCTCGGACATGCCGGAACTTTTCGCAGAGTCTGAGAAGGAAATGAGCGTTAGCATGATGGAACTCTTTTATAAGAGCGAACATCATTTACATGAGGAAAACGTTCTCTATTTCCTTTCCGGTGTAGGCGGATCAGCTTCTACGATTGAAGCATACCGCAAGTTCGTTTTAACTAACGAGGATTTGAAACAGCCCGCATTGGATTATATTAAGTCTAATGCAGAAGTTTACCGGCTGTATCTTCAGATCAAAGCTTAACAGCACTAAATAAAAGTCTCGTTTCCTTTCAAAGGAAACGAGACTTTTTTATATAAAAAAACACCGCTCACAAGGAGCGGCGTTAAAAAAGTCAAAGCGATTCAAAAACCCATTGGAACGTGGCGACAACCAGTCTGAACACGATGAAAACTCCAAACCATACAGCCAGAAACAGCGTTATGGTATCTATGAATTTATACAACGCTCCGTTGCTTTCCGGAATATCGGCGAAGATACTTAATATCACGGCGACAACAACCAGAATTCTGTTCACAATCTGCAAGGCCGGTGCTTTGTAGTAGTGGAGAATGCTTTCTCTGAAACTGCTTTTAAATGCTCCGGTAATGCCGATAAAAACGGCGATAATAACCACCGCTGTTACTTGCCATGACGATTCGGCAAGTAATTTACTAAGTTTTGCCCATATCATCTTTTTTTTAATCTTAAGACTCTTCCTTGTCGGAGCTACGGGCTTTTTTATTCTTATTCTGAGAATAAATGCCATACTCGCGAGCACCGCTGAGAGTCAGGAAAATTGCCAAAGAGGACTCCAAAAATCCCCAATCAACGGATCGTACCGATGAACAGAACGGAATTACCAGCATATTAACCGCAAAACCGATGGTCAAAAACCAACCGATGGCCGGTACCCAAAGACGTTCTTTGAGAATTTGTTCCGCATCGCTGGTTTCACCATCCGTAGAGGGATGCAATGTTGCAAGATATTTGAACTTGAACAATGCAATCTGACGGGCAGTGCCTAAACCGGCAAAAATGCTGGATACCAGAATCAGTTCATCAGTATCAATAGCAGTACACCCTTTATAGAAAGGGTAGATTCCACAGTTGACGAGAAACGCCAACGCCAAAATGATGCCAAGGGCAATCATCCAGAAGTGAGAAGACTTAAGATTGACTTCCACTCCGAAAATTTTTCTTAACTTTTCCATATATATGTAAATTATTCGGTTTCTGACGCCATTATCAAACATTTTGGAATTTATGTCAATATTTTTTTCTAAAAATTAAAAACTTGCATAATCGTCGGAAACAATATATATCATCAAGGGGGCATTAAATGATTGATTTATGGAAATTATATAGCTTATTTTTCAAAATAGGGCTGTTTACGTTCGGCGGCGGTTATGCCATGTTGCCGATTCTTAAATCGGAAATGGTTGAAAAGTTAAAATGGTTAAGCGAAGAAGAGCTGCTGAATTATTATTCCATAGGTCAATGTACGCCGGGGATTATTGCCGTTAATGCCGCTTCATTTATAGGTTATAAAAAACGCGGATTGGCCGGTTTGATAAGCGCAACTTTGGGAGTTATTTCACCATCACTGATTATTATTGTTTTGGTGGCGGCTTTGCTCAGAAAATATATGGACAACCAATATATGCAATGGGCTTTCGGCGGTATTCGTATCAGTGTTATTGCCTTAATTATCAGTACGGTTTGGGATATGTGGAAAAGCGGTATTAAGGGGATTCGCTGTTATCTGATTTTTTCGGGTGCGGCTGTGTTGCTGTGGCTCTTTAATTTTTCGGCGATAATGATTGTGATTTTGGCAGCGGCCACCGCTTTTATTCCTGATTGGCGAGGTAAAAAGTTATGATTTATTGGTTGCTGATATGGGAGTTTTGTAAAATCGGCCTGTTTGCCGTGGGCGGCGGCTTGGTTACGGTGCCATTTTTATTCGATTTAGCGGAAAAATATCGGTGGTTTACAACGGCAGAATTGACGGATATGATTGCCGTTTCTCAGTCAACTCCCGGGCCGATGGGAATAAATATGGCAACTTATGCGGGTTTTTCGGCAGCCGGAATAGGTGGCGCGGTGGTGGCAACTTTGGCGGAAGTTCTTCCTTCCATGGTGGTGATTTATTTGTTGGCCGGCATTTTGAAATATTGGCAAAACAACAAATATTTGAACAAAATACTGTCAGGTATAAGGCCGGCAGTTATGGCTTTGATTTTGTTTGCCGGTTGGAAAATTGGTGTTGAAACAATTACGGACTGTAAAACGGCTTTACTGTTGGCGGGTTTGCTTATTGCCATGCGATTATATAAGAAAAGTGTAGTTTTTTATATTGTTATTTCCGCGATTATAGGTATAATTTTGCAGGTTTAGGAGAAAATAAATGACGGAAATTGTTTATGATGTACTGGGTATAGGCAATGCAATCGTTGATGTGTTGGCAAAGGTAGGCGATGCTTTTTTAAGTGAAAGACACTTAATTAAAGGCAGTATGACCTTAGTTGAAGCGGCGGAAGCCGGAAAAATTTATGCCGATGTTATACCGGAACGTCAGGTTTCGGGCGGATCAGCTGCCAATACGGTGGCAGGATTGGCGTCTTTGGGAGCGGATTGTGCTTTTATCGGCAAGGTGCACGATGACGAATTGGGGCAACTTTTTCAACGTGATATCGGTGCGGCAGGTATTGATTTTTTCACCAAACCGCTTATTGAGGGAGCGGCAACCGGACGCAGTGTGGTTTTGGTTACACCTGATGCCGAACGTTCTATGTTTACTTATTTGGGGGCGGCGCGCAAACTGACCAAAGAGGATATTGATGAGAAAATTATAAGCGAATCCAGAATAACTTTTATTGAGGGGTATTTATGGGATGAACCTTCGGAACATCAGGCTATTTTGGCCGCTTGCGAAATAGCGCACAGATATGAACGCAAAATTGCCTTTTCGGTGTCGGATATAAGTTGCGTTGAAAAACATCGCAAACAGATGTTGGAATTTATCAAACAATATGTAGATATTTTGTTTGTCAATGAAGCAGAACTTATGTCACTGTTTCAAAGAGATGATTTTTTTGAGGTACTTGAAGATGTTAAGCCGTTGGTAGAAATTGCCGCCGTTACGAGAGATTCTCGCGGTTCGGTTATTGTAAACGGCCGAGAAAAAATATTTGTGGAAGCCGAAAAAATAAGAGATGTGGTAGATTCCACCGGTGCGGGAGATTTGTATGCGGCGGGATTTTTATATGGTTTGGTAAAAGGGAGGAGCCTGGGAACTTGCGCCACTATCGGGGGAATAACGGCCTCTGAAATAATTACTCATTATGGCGCCAGACCTGAGGTATCTCTTCGCGGCCTGGTAAGACATCGTTTGATGGAATATGGAAAAAAACCATAAAAAAAACTCCGCATAACGCGGAGTTTTTTAATGATGAAAATACTAATTTTCAGGTGTTACCGGATTTTCAGCAGCCGGAGCCGTATCTTTCGGAAAAGCAAAACGTTCAAATTTATGTTTTTTCATATGTCCGTCATGATGTTTTTTGCTGACACTGGCATCGTTAGTGTTGATGATTATAACGGTTTTGCCGTCATCACTTGCCATGTTATGAGCATTGAAAGGTACCGGCGGAACTTTCATCATCGGAGAGTGACGATTTTTCATCGGACAACGTCCCATGCAACCGCCGTGCAATAATTCATTAAATCCGACACCGGCCAAAAATACTATAATCAATATCAGCAATTTAGCCCAACAGCTTTTTGCACAACAACAATTGCAACCGCCTGAACAAGTGCATTCTTTGCCTTCCTGACAACCGCATTTGCAGTCTTTATCGCAAGAGCAAGCGGCTTTTTCTTCTTTCTGATTCTTTTGCATTATCAATCCCTTTCTTAAATTGGTTAACCGTTTATAAGGTAATGCTTGTGAGTCTAAAAGTAAAGTTTTTTATGGGTGGTTTTATATATTTGTGTGGAGAAAAATAAAAATATACTTTTAAAAATAACTAAAGAATATAAACTGATTACTGTATTGAAAAGAACTAGGAGGTTTCTATGAAAAAATACATGGCAGAATTGTTCGGAACTTTTGTTCTGGTGTTTATAGGCTGCGGGACTGTGGTATTTTCAGCTCCTTATGTCGGAAATATAGGTATCGCTTTGGCCTTCGGTTTGGCGGTTACGGCTATGGTATATGCCATCGGACCGGTTTCGGGCGCGCATATCAATCCGGCTGTTACTTTAGGTGTTTGGAGCGCCGGTCGTATGAAATTCAAAGATGTGTTCGGATATATAGTTTTTCAATGTCTGGGCGCTACTTTGGGTGCGGCTTTGTTGTGGTACATGGTGCAGGATAAAATCAACGGTTATGATGTTGCCGCTTACGGATTGGGCCAAAACGGCTGGGGTGAAAATTACGGCAGCGGTTATGGTCTTATCAGTGCCGTAATTTTTGAATTTGTTGCCACCTTTATCTTTGTTAAGGTAATTTTGAAGACAACGGCTGAAGATTTGAAAATAGCCGGTGTGGTAATAGGTTTAACCTTGGTTGTTTTGCATATTTTGGGCTTGCAGATTACGGGGGTTTCCGTAAATCCGGCACGTAGCTTGGGCCCGGCTTTGTTTGTTTGGGGAGATGCTTGGAACCAGTTGTGGATGTTCTTGGTTGTTCCTTCTTTGGCGGGCATTTTTGCCGGTATATGCTCTCGTTGTTGCTGTTGTTGCAATAATAGTGCAAAAGCTTGCCCTGCAGAGGTTGCCGATGCTCCTAAAAAGGTTGAAGCTCCGGCTAAGAAAGCGGTCGAGCGCAAACCGGCAAAGACGGCAAGCAAATCTCGTCCGGCTTCTAAAGCTAAAAAAGCTTAAAAGCTGACAGCGAAAAATAAAAAAGCCCCGTGTTATTTCGGGGCTTTTTCTTATGAAAAATTTTCAAATTATTCGGCGGCACAAGAACAAATTTCTTCAGCGGCATCCAAATGTTGTACGGCTTTGTTTTCTACAAAGCATTTGCGAGAATAATATTCCGATTTTTTACCGCGATTGAATTCCGATACCGGACGATGATAACCCATTACTCTGGTCCAAATTTCACAAGGCTGTCTTTCGGCATCAGTTAAGGCGATATTTTCAAAATTGATTACGGACATATTATTTCTCCTAAAATTAAAGTGGTTGATAAATCATTGCTAGAGATATACTATATATAGTATTAACAAAAAGTAAATAAACAATATGTAGTAGATAAATTTTTTGCACACCTTTTTTAAAGAGTCTTAAATATCATGTAGTTAGGTGCAAAAGTTTTTTTAATTGTTTAAAGAGGGATGGGCGATAAAATAATCGGCAATAGCCTTATAAAAGTAGCTTTCCTCAGTATCTTTTGCCGATTCCGCCTCGGCAAAATCACGGTTTATGTCTTTACCGCTTAAAATTTTTGTTACAGAAAGATTACAAACATTATCTGCTATGTCTGCGACTCCGCCGTCAATAAAATAAACCTCTTGAACTTGGTCGTTTTTATCCAGAATTTGCACTGCTCCGGCCTGCAAAATCAAAGAAGTAGGGGCTCGGTCTTTAATCAGAGTGAGGTTTACTTTGCCATAAGGCAAAACGACTCGATAAACCTTGCGATTTAGCACATTTTTTTGCGGCGTGAAGATTTTCAAAATCAGATTCTCATCCATCAGTGCTTCTCTTTCAGCGTTTCCGCTTTAGCTATGGCTTCTTCGATGGTTCCGACCATATAGAAGGCCGCTTCCGGCAATTCATCGTAAAGACCGTCTAAAATCCCGCGAAATCCTTTAATGGTATCCTCAAGCTTTACATAAACACCTTTCAAGCCGGTGAATACTTCGGCAACATGGAACGGTTGAGATAAAAAGCGTTGAATTTTGCGAGCCCGGGAAACAACCAAACGATCGTCATCAGAAAGTTCATCCATACCTAAAATGGCAATAATGTCTTGTAATGAATTGTATTTTTGCAAAATTTCCTGTACGCGACGGGCAGTTTCATAATGTTCTTCACCGACGATTTCCGGAGTTAAAGAACGGCTGCTGGAATCCAACGGATCAACGGCCGGATAAATTCCCAGTTCGGAAATTTTGCGCGATAATACGGTTGTGGCATCAAGATGGGCAAAAGTGGTTGCCGGAGCCGGATCGGTTAAATCATCGGCCGGAACATATACGGCCTGTACGGAAGTTATGGATCCGTCTTTGGTTGAGGTAATGCGTTCCTGCATAGAACCCATATCCGTGCCCAGAGTAGGCTGATAACCGACTGCCGACGGAATACGTCCCAAAAGGGCTGAAACTTCGGAACCGGCTTGAGTGAAACGGAATATATTATCAATAAACAGTAACACATCCTGATGTTCCTGATCACGGAAATATTCGGCTTGCGTTAAACCGGTAAGGGCAACACGGGCACGAGCTCCCGGCGGTTCGTTCATTTGTCCGTATACCAATACGGTTTTTGAATTTGAGCCGTTCAAATCTATAACTCCGGATTCTATCATTTCATGATACAAATCATTTCCTTCGCGGGTGCGTTCACCGACTCCGGTAAATACGGAATATCCGCCGTGGCCTTTGGCAATATTATTTATAAG
>JAGDBT010000019.1 GCA_017958895.1 Alphaproteobacteria bacterium
TAATTTAAATGTAAATCCTTTGCCCGATTCGGCGTTTGAAAACATAAAGTTGGTAAATTGCGATGATGTGCGGCAAGAGGCTAAGGCAATCGCTCTGATTATCCGTAAAAATTTGGAAATTCCCGAAAAAACAACGGCTTTGGTCACCATGGATCGTAATTTGTCGCGGCGGGTAATATCCGAACTTGCAAAATGGGGAATAAGTGCTGATGATTCGGCCGGCCAGCCGTTAAACTTGTCGCCGATAGGCATTTATCTGCGTTTAATTTTAAATTATGTAGCGGAAAAAACGCAAACGGCAATGATGGCTTTGTTGAAACATCCGTTTACGGCATGCGGTGAGTCTTATGCGGAATTTAATCAAAAAGTTCGGCATTTGGAATTGACCTGGCGGCGCGGCAAAGAATTATCCGACGAACAAAAAGATTTGCTTAAAAATTTTGAAGAGCGGTTGTATCCTTTAGCAGAGATTTACGAAAATTCCGAGGCTGATGTCAAAAAGCTGTTTTGTGCGCACATAAAAGTTGCAGAAAGCTTGGCGGATACGGATTTAAAAAGCGGGGATAAGATAATATGGCGGCAGGATGCCGGTAAAACGGCCGGCGATTTTGTTATGTCGTTTATGGAAAAGTGTAACAATTTGGAAAATATTCAAACCATAGATTACGAGGGCTTTTTCAATACGCTTCTTTCTGAATATAATGTGCGTTCGCGCTACGGAATGCATCCGCGTGTAAAGATTTTGGGACCGATAGAAGCACGATTAACGCAATATGATACGGTTATAATCGGGGAGGCTAACGAAGGTTGTTGGCCGCAGATGCCGAGGGCCGATATGTGGATGTCCAGACCGATGAAAAAGGATTTCGGGTTGCCGCAACCGGAAAGAGCCGTAGGTGTTGCCGCCGCTGATTTTGCCCATTTATTGAATGCACCGGAAGTTTATGTTACCAGAGCCAAGAAAGTTGACGGCGCACCGAGCAATAAATCAAGATGGTGGTTGCGTTTTGAAACGGTTTTGGCGGCTAATTTTAATTCTCAAGCAGATAAATATGACTTTATTTATGAGCAACCGTTTTCTGTCTGGGCGCGCAATTTGGACAGTTGTGCCGAGCCGCGAGCCTGCGCCGCTCCAGCTCCTTGTCCGCCTGTGGAACATCGTCCGCGCATATTATCGGCCACAAATGTAGATAATCTGCGCCGTGATCCATATACGATTTACGCTAAGTATATTTTGGATTTATATCCGCTTGATGACTTGGATAAAGAGGATTCGGCTTCCGATTACGGCAGTTTTATACATGAGGTTTTGCAAAAATTTAATGACCTGCACAATCGTGACTATCCGGAAAAAGAAAAGGCCGAGGCTGAACTGCTGAAAATTGCGGAAGAAAAATTAAAAGATAAACATATAAAAGATGAAACGGCGGCCTTGTGGCGCGAACGTATTTTGCAACAATTAAAGTGGATTGTTGAAACGGAAATTCGCTATCGTGAGGATATAGATTTGGTGCATAATGAGATTAAAGGGCAAATAAAATTAAATGCACCGGCCGGCGACTTTACGATTACGGCCAAGGCGGACCGGCTTGATGAAACCAAAGACGGATATGTGAATATTATTGATTATAAAACCGGCAAAAGTGCCAGTGTAAGAGCCGTGGTGGCGGGAAATGCACCGCAGCTTCCGATAGAAGGCATAATTGCCGAAGCCGGCGGATTTGCCGATGTGTTGCCGCAAATGGTGAAGAGTTTTCAATATTGGGATTTTAAAACCGTAAAAACGACAAGTGAGGAACAAAGCCGGAAGGCAATGGAAGTTACCGTAAAAAATTTGGCAGAATTATTGGCCGATTTTGATAATCCTGAAACACCTTATATTGCAAATCCGGTAAGAGGTTTAGGCAGTGATTATGCTCATTTATCGCGCTTTTTGGAGTGGTCGGTAAAAGAAGATGTAGTAGAGGAAGAAGACGAAAATGAGTGATTCGGCAGAAATTTTTGCGCATCAGCGCGCAGAACGCGGCAAATTGGCAAACTTGCAACAAACAGCGGCCTCCGATCCGGAAAAATCCGTTTGGGTGGAAGCTTCCGCCGGCACGGGAAAAACCAAGGTATTATCCGACAGGGTGTTAAGATTGTTGTTGAACGGCGTAAAGCCGATAAGAATTTTGTGCCTTACCTATACTAAAGCCGCGGCGGTGGAAATGAACAGCAGAATTTCCGGACGTTTGAGTGAATGGGCGGTAAAAGAAGATGCAAAAATAGAAGAAGATTTGGCCGGTCTGGTGGAAAATTTCTCAAATCTGTCGTTAAACGAAAAAGCCGAATATAAAAGGCGGGCTCGCACGCTTTTTGCGGCTTTGTTGGATGCTCCCGGCGGGTTAAAAATTCAAACCATTCACAGCTTTTGTGAAGAACTGCTGAAAAGATTTCCTTTGGAGGCCGGTGTATCTCCATATTTTAATGTGATGGATGACCGAGAAACCGCGGCTTCCTTAAAACGATTACAAGGCGAAATTCTTAAAGAAAGCTTTCATAATCCGGAAACTCCTTTGGGTGAGGCAATGCGTTTTTTGACGCAGAATTTAAAGGAAGCCAGCTTATATAAATTGTTGGAGAAAATAAAAAATTGTCGTTCGCAGATGGCAGAAACTCTGGCGGAACATGGCGGGTTGGATAAGTTCTTGCAAAAAATGCAAAAACAAATGCAAATCAAACCTGATGATACTGAAGAGAGTTTGAAAAAACACTTTATGGAAAATCTGGATTTGGCGGAATTGCGGCTCAATATGGCAGCGTATGAAAAAGGCCAAAAAACCGATCAGAGCAGAGCGGAATTTTTGCGCGAAGGCTTGGAACACGGTTTCAGCGTAAACGATTATGATTATTATCGCGGACTTTATTTGCGTGGCGATGGTGAAATTTTAGCTTCGTTGGCCTTAAAAAGTGCGCGTAAATATGACGAAGACTTGAATTATCGACTGTTGGCTGAAGCGGAGAGGGTGCAGGCGTTTGAACAAAAATTGTTGGCTTTGCGTTTATATCATTCCACAAAAGCGGCCTTTACGATAGCTGATGTTTTGCATGAAAAATATGAGAATTACAAGCAACAGAAAGCGGTGTTGGATTATGATGACATGATTTTACTCACTCGTAATTTGCTTTCTGATGTCGGAGTTGCAAGTTGGGTTTTGTTTAAGCTTGACGGCGGAATAGACCATATTTTGCTTGATGAAGCGCAAGATACTTCACCGCAACAATGGGATATTATTCGTTATTTGAGCGAAGAATTTTTTGCCGGTGAGGGGCAATCAGAAACCGTTCGCACGATTTTTGCGGTGGGAGACAGAAAGCAGTCAATCTTTAGTTTTCAAGGGGCAGATCCGGAAAAATTTGATGAGATGTCGCATTATTTTGCGGCCAAAATCGGCAAAGATTTCCGAAAAGTGAATTTGGAAGTTTCTTTTCGTTCCGCTCCGGCAGTGTTGGATATAGTTAACAAACTGTTTGCTATTTCAACGGCCGCCAAAGGAGTGGTTTCTGAAGATTTCGGGGTAAACCATTTGCCGATTCGCGCCGGAGAATTCGGCAAAGTTGAAGTTTGGAATCCGTTTTTTGCGGTCGAGGAAGAGGATAAGGCAGAAAATGAAAAGTCGTGGTTGCCGCCAAAAGAAATGAAAAGAAAAAAATCAATCAGAAGCGATTTGGCAAGGGCAGTTGCCGTAAGAATAAAGCAGATGGTTTTTGAAAGTGCGGACAGTTATAATCCCTTACACTTTAAGGATTTTATGGTGTTGGTACGACATCGTAATGATTTTGTGGAAGAATTTATCAGAGCTTGCAAAGAAGAAGGCGTAAACATATCCGGTGCCGATAAGATGTTGCTTTCCGAACAATTGGCAGTGCAAGATTTAATTTCTTTGGCCAAATTTTTATTGCTGACCAATGATGATTTGTCTTTGGCAGAAGTTCTGAAATCGCCGCTGTTCGGTCTGACGGATGATGATTTGGAAGAGCTTTGTTATAAGCGCAACGGAACATTTTTGTGGGTAAAACTCGGGGATAATCAAAAATATCGCGAGGTTTACGAACAGCTTAAAGATTTGCTGAATAAGCTTGATTATATCAGACCGTATGAACTTTTCAATTATGTGCTTACAAAAATGGAAGGACGGCGCAAATTTTTGGCCCGTATGGGAGTGGAAGCCGAAGATGCACTTGATGAATTCTTAAATTTGACCTTAAATTACGAACAACAAAATATACCGACCTTGCAAGGATTTGTAAGTTGGTTCTGTCAAACCGAAGTGGTTATCAAACGTGAAAGCGAAGAGGCTGAAACCGATGCCGTTCGCTTAATGACGGTGCACCATTCCAAAGGTTTGCAAGCCAGAATAGTTTTTCTGCCGGATACAATGCAACCTCCGAGTGCCAAGCAGGAGCAGGATTTTCTGGTGGCCGATGATTTGGCGTATTTTCCGCTTTCCGGAAAGTATTATACGCGTGAATGTATAGATATGAAGAAGCATAAACACGAGAAAGAGTTGGAGGAATATCGCCGGCTTTTGTATGTGGCATTAACCAGAGCGGAAGACCGGTTAATTGTTTGCGGATATGCCAATAATCCGACTATAAACGAGGATTCGTGGTTTAATTTATGTAAGGAAGTTATGCAAACGGCAGGTGCGACCGGCACAGAAGGTTTGTTTTACGAAACGCCGGAAGTGGTTTTGAAAGAGGGTAAAAAGAAACGTTTTGAAAATTTTGCCGAAATTGCGACCGAAGCATGGATGGATATGCCGGCAAAAGAAGAAAGTTTAATCTCGCGGCCTTATACTCCGTCCAAAATGACGGAAGATGACGAAGAGCCGGATTCAGTGTCGCCTTTAACCGAGGAAGGAAATTTTTATCGTCGCGGCACGCTTATTCATAAATTGTTGCAATTTTTGGCTTCTGCTCAGGAAAATAAGGCAGAAATCATCGAAGAGTTTTTGCTTAAAAATGCGGCGGATTTTTCGGAATGGCAACGTAACAGCATCAAAAAAGAAGTGCTGAACTTATTGGAGAATCCGGAATTTGCGGAATTGTTCGGTGAAAATTCACGTTCGGAAGTGCCGATAATGGGCGAAGTTGACGGCAAAATAATTTCCGCACAATTGGATAAATTACTTATTCTGCCCGATAAGGCGGTTATTGTGGACTTTAAGACCAATCGTCCGGCCGCCAAAACTTTGGAGGAAACTCCGGTCGCCTATATTAAACAGCTGAATATATATCGGCGGTTGTTGGAAAAAATTTATCCGCAAAAAACGGTTGAAACCTATATTTTATGGACCAATGAGAGCAGATTAATGAAAGTTTTATGAAAAAAAGGTTGTAATTATTCGGATAATCTTTAATATGTAGAAAAGCAAATTATATATATAAAGCAAATAAAACAAGAGGAGAAAAAAATGACACAACCTTTAACAGACAGCCAGTTCAGTGACAACGTTTTGAAGTCAAAGGGTTTGGTATTGATAGATTTTTGGGCGGAATGGTGCGGACCTTGCCGCCAACTCGGCCCGATTTTGGAAGCTATCGACAATGAAATCGGTAATGAAGTAAAAATTTATAAGATGAATGTTGACGATTCGCCGGAAACCGCAAGCCAATTCGGTATTCGCTCCATTCCGACCATGTTTTTATTCAAAGACGGCAAGCAGGTTGATATGAAAGTCGGCTTGAATACGCAATCAACCATTCAGTCTTGGATTGAATCATATAAATAAACCAAGAAAATTCAACAGAGCCTCCACAAACGGAGGCTTTTTTTGTGCACATAAAGAATCTGCTTGCAATCCGCAAATATTTGTGTTAGAAACAAGCCCGAAAAGAACCGGCTTTTATGTATGAGCGCTTGCGCCACCGTAGTAAGAGCCTTGTATTAATACGCTTTGTCCCGCAAAGCATTGAGAAAGAAAGGAATAACATCATGAGACATGGTGATGGACATAGAAAATTTAATATGCCGAAAAGCCAAAGAAGAGCTTTGTTTTCTAATTTGACCGGCGCATTGCTCACACATGAGCAAATTACCGTAACCTTAACCCGTGCGAAAGAATTAAGAACTTTTGCCGATAATATGATTACATATGCCAAGAAAGGTGATTTGAACAGCCGTCGTTTAGCCGCAGGTTTTCTGCGCAATAATGAAGTTGTTTCTAAGCTTTTCTCAACTTTGGCCGAACGTTATAAAGATCGCAACGGCGGATACACCCGCGTTTTGAAATCCGGTTTCCGTTACGGAGATTGCGCTCCGATGGCGATTGTGGAATTGGTTGATCGTGACGTTAATGCCAAAGGTGCAAAGGATTTGGCCAGAGTAGCGGCTGAAAAAGCTGCCGCCGCTGAAGCTGAAAAAGCCGAGGCTGCAGAAAGCGAAGCCAAATAGTCAATTAAGATTGAAGAAAAATCCCCGCTGTAAA
>JAGDBT010000160.1 GCA_017958895.1 Alphaproteobacteria bacterium
ACTCTCGGGTGCTTTTTTTACCCTGTCACTCTCGGGTTTATCCCGAGAGTCCATTAAAGTGGATTCTCGGCACAAGACCGAGAATGACAATAAAAGAAGTGGATTCTCGGCACAAGACCGAGAATGACAATAAAAGGAGTGGATTCTCGGGACAAGGCCGAGTATGACAATAAAAGGAGTGGATTCTCGGGACAAGGCCGAGTATGACAATAAAATAATAGCACCCTTGAAACAGTAGAATAAAAGAAAGGCCTCTCGGTTAAGAGAGGCCTTTCGGGTTTTCACAAAGTGTTTGATTTATTATCTTCCGCCGTCGTGGCTGATGGTCACAGGCTTGGAAGTCTTGGTTCCCACACCCAAAGAACCGGCTCTGCGATCTTTGGAATAACCGCCCATAACATTGGATTCAACTTCACCATTGGCGGCAGAGCCGTCATTCTGGTTAATGTTATCCGTCCAAACACCGCCGGAAGCAGTTCCATCCGGTCTTTGAGCAGGTTGCTCGGTTGCACCTTTATGCCAAGCGTTTTGGTATGTGTCGGTACAATCAGAACCGTCGCCGCGCGCACCGGCAAAGTAGTTATTTGTTTCACCGATACCAGCGCCTTCACCGGTAATTTTACCGTTGGCGGCAATACGATGCAAGTCAGCACTCAAAGCGCCCTCAAAGTCATCATATCCGTCAGGATGTCCGCACAAGATAATACTATTAAGAGCACTGGTTTCATCATGACGAGTAGAGAACATCGGATAACCTTCTTTATCCAAACGCGTAATAAGGAAGCCTTTCGGACCGTTTTTGGTTTTTTCACTTTGCTCAATAACCTTCAGATATTTATAAAGAACATCCTCGGTTGTCATTTGCTTGTCAAACAAATCCGGATTGTTGTTGAACAAGTCGTTCAAGGCATCGGCTTTGTCTTCATTTTGATTCAACAAGATGTTGGCAAATGATTGTTGCAAAGCATCAGGATCATTTTGAGCCATATCACCGATTTTTTCAGCGCTCATGCCCAAAGCTTTTTCTAACAAAGCGGCACTTTCTTCATCTTGAAGCATATCTTGTAAAACATTCGTATCAACATGCGATAAGTCTTTGAATAAATCCGGATTTACATGTTTGGCGAATTCCACATTGGTATACATGGTTGCAAAGGATTCTTCCGGAGATTTATTTTCCAAACCGAAGATGTCGGCATGTCTTGCATAAATACCGGTAATGTCGCGCTTGAGTTCATTCCAGTGAGCTTCGGTAATTCCCATAGCTTCATTATACTCGGTAGGAACTTCAGGAGCAACAAAAGCTTGAGTGGTTTCGGCCAAAGCTTGTGCACCATCACCGCCTTGAGCATCTTCAAGACCTAATTCTTTGTTCAAATCAATGTCTTCAATGTTGGTATTACCACCGGCAATTGCGGCGGAATCAGCGGCGGCGCTGTCAACAGAAAGACTGTCTGCCTGAGCCTTGCCGACAAATTTGCTGAAGATTCTACCCAATAAAGTATCCGGTTTGGCTGTATCGGCAACTGCCGCAACTCCGTTATCGGAAGCTACTGCTTCAACAGCAGCGGCACCCTTGCCGGAAGTTATGGCAGCTATGGCAGCAGAATTGTTATTGCGGCCGGAATTCAGAACTTCATCAAGAGTGGCATGACCATTGCCGGCATTACCGGTTGTCGGAATATTTTCAACAACATTGGCATTGCCTGCATGAACAGGAGCCACAAGACTCTGCAACAAAACAGAACCACCGGCCAAGATGGCGCCCCATTTAAGGCCTTTTTTGCTTTGTTCGTAATAAGCCTTATTTTCTTCACTCTTATTAACCTTATACTTAATTCCGTCAGTGATAAAGGTTGCGGCTTGAGCCATTACCGGAGTAATGGATCTTACAACACAAGACTTAAAGCGCATAGCTTTGCTGGCCAGAGCCAATTTAGTTACATTAGCCGTGTTAGTTAAAGCCGTGTCCACACCAAGCTTGGCTATTGAAGAATTTGCTATACCGCAAGTAATGCCGGCGGCAAGACATCCAAAACCAACTTTGGCGCAATAACCTATGGCATCACGTGAATTGCTGAAGATTGATTTAACAGCATTCTTCAAACCTTTCAGACCTTTCCACTTGGATATATCTTCTTTGGCTTTGCGAGCTTTTTCACGTTCATCATGACGTTTTTGAATAATCGGGAATACAGCGCTTCCGGCAGCTACATATGAGGCATAAGCTTTGGTCGCGACGGCCAATAAAGCGGCATTGCCGTGAGCAACAGCAACTGCGGAAACAGTACCATAGGCCAGTGTAGCAAGAGTATTAGCTGCAAATTGAGCTTTGTTGGCTCTGAAGTTTTCTGCTACCTTTTTGAAAGTGCCCCAAATTTTAGGATAGTTGCTACCCATCCATGAATCAAATTCACCGGCATGTTTTCTTACTTTGTCTGATAAAGTCTTGGCATAGCCCTTAATATCCAAATGGTTGGCTAAGTCATCAATTTTTACCTTGGCATCAGCGGCCGCGGCAACAATTTTATCAATACGAATTTTGATTTTTTCTTTCTTGTCGGCAAAGAATTCTTTCAAAGTTTCTAAAGAGTTCTTGGAAACTTCTTGCATATATTTAATGTATTCTTCGGTTCCGACTTCGTTTTCCGCACCTTCCGGTTCACGAATTTTTTCAGCTTCGCGAGCCTTCATTAAATTGAATGCGTAATAGTCTTCAACTTCATCCTTTATAAGAGCTTCTTTGTCAGCACTCGGATCATTGAAATTCTTCATCCATTCCCAATCAAGGGTATGAGCAACCAAAATATTGGTTTTGGTGGTGCGCCACAAAGCTTCTAAAGCAATCTTTCTCTGTTCTTCATCAACATTTTTGTCTTCTTCGTTGATGAAGTCAACTTTATCGGAATATTCTTTAATAACCGCCATCCATTTAGGATTGCCTTCTTCATCTTTTTCTTCTAAGGCATCCAACGCAGCCTTTAAGGCATCATAGTTTTTCTCGGCCGTTGCGGAATCCTTAATTTCATCCGGACCATCATAGGTGTCGGATTTATCAGTATCGGCGGTATCACTTTCGGAAGAAGTTGCTTCGGTAATATAAGTATTTGCCGTAGCAAAAATTTCTTTTGCTACGGAACCACCCGAAGGGGTATCTCTGGTAATAGCCGCTCTGGCTTGACTCATTCTCAATTCGTCATAACGTTTTTCCTGCTTTTCATCTCTATAATCGGAAGAAGGCTGTAACTTTGATAATTCAGCAGTTTCATCATCAAGCTCTTTATCAATGCTTTCAATAAATAATCTGCGGAAGGCAGCGTCTACAGTCTCATTATCATACATGAAAGTATGATTGATAACTTCTTTGGCTGTATCCAATTCCATATCTACTGACAATATGTTCAAATGTTTTAATTCCATTGTGAAAACTCCTAGTTGTGCATATTTCAAAAAATTACTGAAGTGAATATACATCATTTTTTACCCTTTTGCAACACTTTTTTTGTCAAAAAATGCATTTTTTTTTAATTTTTTTTTAGAATGCCCGCCAAAATCCCTAATTATATAGCCTATTGACAAATATAGAGAAAAATTGTCAAACATTATATATGGTGCGGAAAGAATAAAATGCTTGCTTTACGACGGGTTAGATATTATAAAAGGGCTGTTTCGGAAAGGATTCGCCAATGAAAGTTGAGCTTTTTGACTTTGAACTTGATAAAGATTTAATTGCCAAACAACCGGCTTCGCCGAGAGATGCTTCTCGTTTGTTGGACTTGTCGGAAGAAAAAGTTATAAACGACAGGCATTTTTATGATTTGCCGCAGTTGTTGCGCAAGGGAGATGTTATGGTGTTTAACGATACCAAGGTTATTCCGGCGCGCTTATACGGCAAAAGAGGCGAGGCTTTGGTTGAAGTTACGCTCTATCATCCGGATGACGGAATCAGTTGGTGGTCGTTTATTAAAAACTCCAAACGACTCCGTGTCGGTGATGAAATCAGCTTTTATACCGCAGATATAACCGCAGAAGAATCGGATTTTAAAGCGACGGTAATTTCCAAAAACGAGGAAGACGGAGTCTTAATTAAATTTAATGAGAATCCCGAGCGACTCGGCAAACAATTAGAAAAATACGGCTCTATGCCGCTGCCGCCGTATATTAAACGCGATAAACCTTTGCCGGGGTTGTGGAATCCGTATAATGACAAAGAAGACTATCAAACCGTTTATGCCAAACACGAGGGAGCGGTGGCCGCTCCGACCGCCGGTTTGCATTTTACCGACAGATTGCTCAAAGAAATAGATGATATGGGAGTAAAACGGGTGTTTTTAACTCTGCATGTGGGGGCGGGAACCTTTTTGCCGGTAAAAACCGAAGATACGGAAAATCATAAAATGCATGCCGAATACGGAGTTATCAGTGAGGAAACCTGCAAGATTATAAATCAGGCAAAAAAAGAAGGCAGAAGAATTATTGCCGTCGGCACAACTTCGGTAAGACTTTTGGAAAGTGCGGCCGATGATAAGGGAGTGTTGCAACCGTTTTGCGGCGAGACGGATATTTTTATTACGCCGGGGTATAAATTCAAAATTCTGGATATGATTATTACGAATTTCCATTTGCCGAAATCCACTCTGTTTATGTTGATTTGCGCCATCGGCGGAACCGAGAGAATGAAACAGGCTTATCAGCATGCCATTGCGGAAAAATATCGCTTTTATTCATACGGCGACAGTTCAATAATCAAATGCATAAATAAAATTTAAACTCTTTTTGCTTAAAATCTTCGGCAAAAGGGGAAATAAAGTGCAGAAATTTGCCGGCATAAAATATATTCTGTCAACGATAAAAAGTTCTTTTTTACCGGCCATGTTTTTGTTGTTCGGTTTGGCACTTTTTTATGCGCAAAATCCGTTTTCTGAGCTGACCGAAAATGTTTTGCATTATTGTTTTTTCGGAGTTTCGGCAGTTTGTCTGGTGGTTTTGGGGATATTTAATCTCTCCAAGCCGTTTTTCAGTTTGCTGGTTATAGTGGCAAGTTATATTTGTGTTAATCGGATAAAACAAGCGGCCGGAGAGGATTTTTTTGCCACACCGGAGTTTTTAAGCTTGAGTATGGCAGTGCCGCTTAATTTATGTTTTCTATATTTTTTGCCGCAGATGAAGCTGAGAACAAATGCTTCTTTTCATGTGTTGCTGTTTTTATTGGCCGAAGCGGTGGTTTGGGAATATGCGGCATCTTTTTTGGCGCAAATACCTTTTGTTAATATAACTTTTCAGGCTTTAAGCGGCTGGGCTTTCCTGATAACCATTGCCGTGTTGGCGGCGATGGCGGTTGATATGAGCCTTAAAAATACGGTGGCAAACATCGGTTTGTTTTATGCCACGACAGCCTATCTGATGAGTATGATTTATGCAAATAATGCGTCCGGATTGACAATTTTTTATTTGTCTGCGGCTTTGATTATGTTTTTATGTTCGGTATGGGATATTTATTGGAATTATCGTTTTGATTATTTGGAAAATGTCGGCAGTTGTCGTTCATATTTGAAACAGGCCACCGTGAAATTTCCGTTTAAATATACCATTGTTTTGTTCGGAATTGATAATAGCGATAAGTTGCTGAAAGCTATCGGCAGGGCCAAAATGAAAACCTTGGAGCAAATGCTGATTAACCGAATTTATGCCATGCCGTATGATTTGAGTATTTTTCGTTATAATGAAACGGAGTTGCTGATGGTATTTAAAAACGAAGATGCAAAGCATTCCAAGGAATTTGCCGAAAATATCCGGCACAATATCGCTTCATCGGAGTTTGTGTTCAGCAACAATAAGAGTGTTAAAATAACCATATCCGGCTGTGTGTCTGAGAAAACCCGTAAAGATTTAAATGCTTCGGAAGTAACGGACAGAGCGCATAGTGCGTTGCAAAAAAACAACCGCTTTCACGGCAATATTATAATGGTGGCTTAGTCTTTTTTAATATGAAAACTGTGCCAGACTAAATATAATCCCAAAGCAATAACGGGAACGGACAGATATTGTCCCATGGTAAAACCGCCCCAAAGTAAACCGATTTGCGTATCCGGCTCTCGGAAAGGTTCAATTAAAATTCGGCAAAGTGCATAGCCGAGCAAAAAGGCGGCGGAAATCAATCCGGTGTGTTCGCGGCAATATTTGTTTTTCCACATAAGATTAAGCACAACAAACAAAAGAATACCTTCCAGACAGGCTTCATAAAGCTGAGACGGATGCCGAGGAAGATAGCCGCCGCGCGGAAAACGAACAGCCCACGGAACATCGCTGACGCGTCCCCACAATTCGTCATTGATGAAATTGGCCAATCGTCCGGCAAAAATACCGACCGGCACAAGCGGGGAAATTAAATCGGTTAACTTTAAGAAAGGATATTTAATCAGGCGGGCAAAAATCAACAGTGCCAGAATAACTCCGACAATTCCGCCGTGAAAGGACATGCCGCCGTGCCAAACGGCAAAAATTTCCCAAGGATTCTGTAAATATTGCGCGGTGCCGTAAAACAAAACATATCCCAAGCGGCCGCCGAAGATAATTCCGAGAGTTGTGGAAAAAGCCAAATCATCACAATTTTGCCTGGTCAGCCCCAAATCATATTTTTTTACACGCAAACAGGCAAGCCACCAACCGAACAATATTCCGAACAAATACGCCAGAGAATACCAACGAATCGCCACTGGTCCGATTGAAAACAAAATCGGAGATATTTCCGGATATGCCAGTCCTGTCATTTTTGTTCCTTTCCCTTAATTGCTTAAAAGTATATTAATAAAACACAGATAATCCACATCTAAAAATTTTTTATAAACACCTTTATTTTTAATTGTTTGTTTTTTCGTTATTTAAATTTTTGAGAAATTTCAATTGCGGCAAAAAAGTGGAAAACTTTACGGTAAAAATTGTTTTATGCGCAAAGAGTGGCATTCTAGGATAGATTTGCAAATTTCGGATAAATTGATGCTGGCAGAAAGATTATATAAATTTAACCCGATAGACGACATTGAAAGTTTGTTTATTCAACGCCGACAAACAACCGAACGTCGCAACACCAATGAAGTGGTGGTTGAGATTTCCGGTAAGTGGGATAATATGCTGTTGTTCTTTGCTTGGGAAGAAAATCTGCGCTGTTTGCATATTTCGTGTTTGTTGAATATGGAGCCGGAAAATGTGGCACTGCCGCGAATTTTTGAATTGTTGGCTTTGTTGAACGAGGATTTGTGGGTAGGTTATTTTTCTTATTGGGAAGAAGAAAATATGCCGATTTTCAAACACTCGCTGTTTCTTGATGAAAATGATGAGAATCTGACGGCAAAATTGACGCAGATTTTGAATATAGCCATAACGGAATGCGAGCGGGCATATCCGATTTTTCATGCGGTTTTAAAGCAAAATATAAGTCCGCGGAAGGCCTTAATGCCTATGGTTTTGATGTGATTTCGCCCCATTTTATGCGGCAATCGGCAAGTTCGTCACCGCTGTTTTTATCATAAATAATGTGCAAAGTTTCCGCCCCGGAGATTTTGGTTATTACCTTTACGGTTTCACCGAGCAAAGCTTCTTTTTTAAAGCTGATTTCTATTTCTTGCGGCAGATGATTTTGGCGAAATTGCGGACTTAGCGACTCCGCAGCCCATAAAGGATAAACGGCATTATTAACATGATTGTTTATATCTATATCATCATAGCGCACGGAAAATTCTTTTTGCAAATCCGGTTGAGTTATTTCCGGCATCTTTGTAAAATCGGCCTCCATAACGGATTCGTTTAAGAAATGATACTCCGGAAAGTGCTTGCTTAAAGCAACCGGGCGCCGACGGTCAATATCAATTAAAACCCATTGGCTTTTGACGCGTATTAAGGCGTTATCTTGCTGATCTTTAACTATAAAATTACGAATAGCACCCCAAATTTTGCCTTCTGCCGGCCAGGTTTCAATTAAAAAGTGTTCGCCGATACGTGGCAGACGTTCAATTTGCAACAGATAGTTCGAACCCACCCAAGCCAAATTTTTGGCATGACAAGTTTCAAAACCGAATCCGAGTAATTCGGCATTTTCGGAAGCAATATCCTGCAGAATGTTCATAAGAGAAATAAGCCGCAAATAACCGTTGCGGTCTGCCTCATAGCTTTTGACTGCATATTCTTTTTTATATTTCTCTATTTTCATTTTGCTTAAAACAAATCAGAGGTGCGGGATAATCCGGCAACTTTATAGCTATGGAAACGTCTTTGCAGGCGCTTGGCATATTTTTCGCCTTCATTTTTGTTGGCCGAGTGATATTTTTTGGCGGCCTGTTCCCAATTGTGATGATTCCGAGCATAAAGAGTGCGCAAAAACTTAGCACCGTATTTTACGTTATTGGTTGGATCAATAGCCTCTTCAAGAGAGGAGAATTCTTTGCCGTGAAACTTGAGGTTGATTTGCATGCAACCGACATCGATGCTCTTTATGCCTTTTGCCTGAAATTTTCTGACAGCGGCAAGAGCTTCATCACGTGTTTTGAAATAATAGCCTCTGCCTTTAACGTTTATGGTCCACGGCCAAGCTACATAGGCATTATGCAATTCATCCCATTTGCCGCTTTCAACGGCCGAAACGGCTTGTAACAAATCATAATCAACACCATATTCTTTGCCCGCCTCTTTTGCGGCGACCAAGCACAAAGAACTGTCTTTTATGTATTCTTTCATCGGCAAAACATCAGTATCACCGCTGGCGTAAATAGCGCTACTGAACATGGCGATAACAGTTACCAACAAAAGACTTATTTTATTAAACACGAGGTATGACCCTTTATTTTGCCACCCACCGACAAGGCTCTTCCCTTACTTAAATAATTTCGGAACCTTCAGCAATTAAATGCAGCCGTACAGGCGACGTTAACACTTTTAACCACTTATTAAATAAGCTTAATAAATCGTTAAACAAGTTCCATATAACACGGGTTTTACAGAAAATCCAGCAAAAAAACACTTTTGTTCAACGGTTGTTGTCTAAAATTACATAACACATTGTTTTAACTTACTTTTATCTTCGTGAAAATATGTTTTATTAAGCTTGAAATTTTGAAAAGAGAGGTTATAATAAGCCCGTCAAGCAATTGACTATGACACCAGAGACCTTATGAAATAGGTACGTCGGACCCGGGGGCAGTACCCGGCACCTCCACCATTTATGGGGGTGAAACAGGATTGACGGTGTATAGTAAAGATATGTGTTGTGTCCGGTGAGATACCACCGTTATCGGTTCAAAAAAAATGAATGCAAATGATAATTTTGCACCAGTTGCTATCGCTGCTTAAGCTGAGGCAACAAACTTAAATCCTTTGTGCTTTGGTTAGTGCAGAGTGGGGGTTGAGCCACCCAGCAACAGAACGGCTCTTTTGATTTTAACGGGAAAGAACGATGGTAAATTTTGTGAATGAAATAAATTATGATGCTCTGGTTGAAAGATCTTTGCGAAATGTGGTTTATTATGCCTTAAAAATTGTGGAAGAGCAGGGGTTGCCGGGAGAAAATCATTTTTATATCACTTTCAGAACCGATTTTCCGGGCACGGTTGTTTCTAAAAATTTGAAAATTCAATATCCGGAAAGCATGACGATTGTCTTACAAAATCAGTTTGATAATTTGGTGGTGCGCCACAACAGTTTTTCGGTTGATTTGAGTTTCGGCGGCGTTCCGCAGACTATAACAATTCCGTATGAAGCGGTAACTTATTTTGCCGACCCGTATGCCAAGTTCGGTTTAAGTTTTGAACATGAAAATTTTGATATGTCGGAAATTGCCACAGACGGAGAAAAGCCGAAAATAGCCGGCAACGCCGAAGTTGTTTCCATAGATAACTATCGTAAAAAATGATAAAAAAATCAGTACTCATTGCGGGGCGACATGCCACCAGTATCAGTTTGGAGCCGGAGTTTTATGCCGAGCTTTAGCAAATTGCGGCCGAGCAGAATTTAAGTTGCAATCAGCTGATTACCCAAATAGATGAGAAAAGAGAAAAACAAACTCTTTCTGCGGCAATCAGAGTTTATATTTTGCAATATTATAAAAATAAAGCAGGAAAATAAAAAATGCCCGTAAAAACGGGCATTTTTTTTGTTTGTTGAAATTAACGTTCTATACCGGAATATTGTCGCATCGTTATTGATGCTCTAGGCGCTCTGTTTTGCCGGTTTTGTTGTTCCGTACGAATATTTTCAGCCAAAGTGCGCAAGCTTTGTTGCTGTTGCGGAGCTTCCTGAGCCTTCGGTATTGCGGCAGTTTCCAACAAGGTCAATACTTCGTCTTTGAAGTGTGAGAGTTTGGCCTTAATCGGCACTTGTTTCATATATTCCATCAACTGCTCATGACGACCTTCATTATCAATTTTTTGCATTAAGTCGGCAATCATCGGGGTTACTTCTTCTTTAGATAATTTGCCGCGATTATAATCGGATAAAACGTGAAACAAGAGTTTTTCCGGAGAGTTCTCTGTCCAGTCTTTTTGGATGGTTTTAACATCAGCTTGACGGCTTTCTGCACAGGCTTTC
>JAGDBT010000161.1 GCA_017958895.1 Alphaproteobacteria bacterium
GCTTTCGGACAGCGCCGAAAAATGATTCGTCAAAGCTTAAAAAATCTGCCTGATTTTCAAAATATGGCCACAGAACTTAACCTGAATACAGCGGATCGGGCTGAAAATCTTACCCCGGAGCAATATTTACAAATTGCTTTATACCAAATTAAAAAAGCTTAATAAAAAACACCAACCAACAAACAGCTAAAAATACTGCCATAAAGCCGACAAACACTAAGCTGTCTTGCTCATAGACACTGGCTTCCGATACTTTATTGCCGTAGATATTATCGCAATTTTCACCATCCATACTTAACTGCCAATATAAATAAGTTATATAACTCAAAAAAGCAAAAAGCACTAACATCAAACCGCTTGTTTCGAATTCCCAAAACCACAAAACCAGCACACCTAATATTACAGCCGGCGCCATCCACCAACCGCAAAGACCGATATCATGCAACCGGCGAATTCCCGTAGCAGTGGCCGGCACTATAAAATAAAGTGCAAAAATTTCAAATATAATTTTATAAGAAGAAACCAGAAAACCGCAAAGCGCTGCCAAAATAAAAATCAGCAAACTTACAAACTGAAATGCCCAAAACTCGTATCGACTGGTGCGACCGTGAATATCAAAAAATCTGGAAATAGCCTCCGTCCAGCATTGAAATATGCTTTTCACTTCTTTGATATCTTCCGTTTCCGCATAATCTTGTTGCACATCATCACTCATGGCTTCCTCCGAAAAAAAAAAGGTGCTTAGCATCCGTAAGCACCTTTTTTGTATCATTATTTGATTAATTATTTATTTAATTGAGCATTTACTTCGGCAGCAAAATCTTCTTCTCTCTTCTGCAAACCGTCACCCAATTTAAAGAACACATAATCAGTTAATTTGATGTCCGTGCCGCATTCTTTGGCAGCTTCGGCAATAACATCTTTAACCTTCTTATCCGGGTCCATAATGAAATTTTGTTCTTCCAAAACAACTTCTTCATAGAACTTACGAATACGTCCTTCTACCATTTTTTCAATGATATTGGCAGGTTTGCCTGAAGCGGCTGCCTGTTCGGCAAAAATTGATTTTTCATGCTCAACCGCACTCGGATCAACATGAGCAATATCCAAAGCAATCGGAGCAGAAGCTGCTATATGCATAGCGATATGTTTGCCCAATACGGCCAATTTCTCTTTATCTGCGCTTGATTCTAAAGCAACCAACACACCGATTTTGCCCAAATTATCACGAGCCACGTTGTGCAAATAAGAACAAATCATACCGTTATTAACACTGATTACTTTGGCACGACGCAAATTCATATTTTCACCGATACGAGCAATCATATCCGTCAAACGCTCACCGAAAGTTTTGCCGCTTACGGCATCGGAGGAATTTTTCATTGCTTCAACATCGCCGTTGCAAGCCAACGCAACTTTGGCTGCATCTTCAACATAAGCTTGGAAAATATCATTTTTAGCCACGAAGTCTGTTTCAGAATTTACTTCAACAACAGCACCTTTATTTCCTTCAACTAAAACGGAAACCAAACCTTCAGCTGCAATACGACTGGATTTTTTAGCGGCGGAAGCCAATCCCTTTTTGCGCAACCAATCAACCGCCTCTTCCATATTTCCGTTTGCCTCAACCAACGCTTTTTTGCAATCAAGCATACCGGCGCCGGTGCTTTCTCTTAAATCTTTAACCATAGAGGCTGTAATTTCTGCCATCTTCTAATTCCTTTTTACTTAAAAACTTATCAATTTAACTTTTAAACTCGGCGCGGTTAATTTGTTTAAACCGCGCCTTTAATTTATATCCGACTGACTACTCGGCCGAAGCTTCTGCTTCTTGAGTTTTGGCAGCCTTGGTTTTGCGTGGAGCTCTCTTTTTAGGAGCAGGTTTTTCTTCGGCTTTTACTTCTTCCGAAGCAGTTTCATTTTCTGAAACATCCAAACCTTTCGCTGCTATTTCAGCTTGTACACCATCCAAAATAGCTGCCGATACCATTTCGCAATAAAATTGAATAGCGCGAATAGCATCATCATTTCCCGGCACCGGATAGTCAACTTCATTCGGATTGGCATTTGTATCAACAATACCGACCACAGGAATACCCAACTTTTTAGCTTCTTTAACAGCCAAAGCTTCCTTCGGTGTATCAATAACAAATAACAAATCAGGCTGACCACCCATTTCTTTGATACCGTTCAAAGTTATAGCCAATTTTTCGCGTTCTTTTTTCAGGTTCAATACTTCTTTCTTTGTATAACCTTCATAAGCGTTTTCAGCTTCCATTTCGTTTAATTTGTTCAAGCGGGTAATTGACTTGTAAACTGTTTTCCAGTTTGTCAGCATACCGCCCAACCAACGATAATTAACATAATATTGGCCGCATCTTTCAGCGCTTTCTTTAACGATATCCTGTGCTTGTCTTTTGGTTGCCACAAACAAAACTTTACCGCCGTTGGCAACAATTTCACGAGTTGCATTTAAGGCATTATAAAGCATCGGATAAGTCTTCTGCAAATCAATAATATGAACATTATCTTTTTTGCCGAAAATATACGGTGCCATTTGCGGATTCCAACGACGAGCGTGGTGTCCGAAGTGTACGCCAGCTTCAACCATCTGACGCAATGTAAATGTAGGAATTGTCATTATATATATCCTTTTTTCCGGTTAAACCTCCGCAGACTCTGGCTTTTTACAGCACCGGAGCGAAACAATCCAAAGATTTTCCGCCTGTCTGCGTGTGTATTGTTATAAAACCGCACCATTGCGATTTCGGAGTGTTTATACCATATTTTCATCTGATTGCAAGCATTTTTTGCAAGTGCGGAAAAATTTTGTTCATGAATCTGGTATTTTGCTTGTCTTTATCGTGCTTTTCATATATTTTACAGTCAATTTTGAAGTTTAGAGGTCGGTTATGAGTGATTTGTTTGAAATGCCTATATTGCAAACCAAAGCAGACTATTCGGCACAAGACATTGAAGTGTTAGAGGGCTTGGAGCCTGTACGTCATCGTCCGGGTATGTATATCGGCGGCACGGATATTCAGGCAATGCACCATTTGGTGGCAGAAATTTTGGATAATTCCATGGATGAAGCCGTTGCCGGCTATGCCAACCATATAGATGTTATCATGAATGCCGATAACACCGTAACCATAACCGATAACGGGCGCGGCATACCGATTGACGAACACCCGAAATATCCGGGAAAATCCGCTTTGGAAGTTATTTTAACAACTTTGCATTCCGGCGGCAAATTCGGCGGCGATGCCTATAAAGTTTCCGGCGGTTTGCACGGCGTGGGGCTTTCTGTGGTTAATGCCCTGTCCGAAACACTGGTTGTTGAAGTAGCACGAGATAAAAAACTTTATCGTCAGGAATATTCTCGCGGTAAACCTATCACCAAATTACAACTCGTCGGCAACTGCCCCAACAGACGCGGCACTACCGTAACCTTTAAGCCGGATGCCGAAATTTTTGAGGGCAACAATGCCTTTACCGTCAACCGTGTTTATCGCATGGCGCGTTCAAAAGCTTTTCTCTTTAAGGGGGTAAAAATAAACTGGAGTTGCGCTCCCGAATTGTTGACCGAAGGCGATAATACCCCGCAAAGTGCCGAATTGCACTATCCTAACGGTTTAGCGGATTTCTTGAATATTCAAATCGGCGACAGAGCCACTGTTAATCGTCAGGCCTTTACCGGCGAATCCGACTTAGCAAACAACGAGGGACGTGTTGAATGGGCAATTACCTGGCCTTTGGATGAACAGGGCTTTTCTTTTTCTTATTGCAACACCGTCATCACACCTGAGGGCGGTACTCATGAAACCGGCTTTCGCACGGCTTTAATGCGCGGCCTCAAAGAATACGGAGAAATGGCGGGGTTTAAGAAAATTTCCGCGGTCAGCGTTGATGATTTGCTCAGTGATGCCTGCTTAATGCTTTCCGTGTTTATTACCGATCCGCAATTTCAAGGGCAAACCAAAGACAAATTAACCTCAACCAAAGCCATTCACTTGGTTGATACGGCGGTTAAAGATGCTTTTGATCACTGGCTTTCTTCCGATATTGAAAATGCCAATGCTCTGATAAGTTATGTGATGGAAAGAGCAGAAGCACGTAAAAAGAAAAAAGAAGAAAAACAGCAAAACCGCAAATCGCCGACCAAAAAGTTACGTTTGCCGGGAAAATTGGCCGATTGTTCACAAGTCAGTGCCGAGAATACCGAATTGTTTATCGTTGAGGGTGATTCGGCCGGCGGCTCGGCAAAACAAGGACGCGACCGCGTTACTCAGGCGATTTTACCGTTGCGCGGAAAAATTTTGAATGTGGCCAGTGCCTCGGTAGAACGTATTGCCCAAAACCAGGAAATCAAAGACTTGATAGAAGCCCTCGGTTGCGGTGTTAAAGAGCATTATAATGAAGAAAATCTGCGCTATGAAAAAATCATCATCATGACCGATGCTGATGTTGACGGTGCCCACATTACTTCTTTGCTGATGACCTTTTTCTATCAGCATATGCCTAAACTGATTGAGAACGGGCACTTGTTTATTGCCACTCCGCCGCTTTATAAAATCATATCCGGCGGCAAAAACTATTATGCCTTGGATGATGAGGAAAAAGATAAAATCTTAAAGAAGGTGGTTAAAGGCAATGCCAAACCGGATATCAGCCGTTTCAAAGGCTTGGGAGAAATGAGCCCGACTCAGCTCAAAGAAACCACTATGGATAAAAACAACCGTGTTTTACTGCGGGTAATGATTCCTTCCACCAACACCGAGGAAGGCCGTGCCGAAGATTTTGAAACCCGCCGTCAGGTTGAACGCCTGATGGGCAAAGATCCGGAACAACGTTTTCGTTTTATTATAGAACGTGCCAAGTTCGTGGATAATCTGGATATTTAATCTATCTTAATTTCAGTTTTTTTTACTCTGGCACATTTTTGCTGCTCCGTCATACTCGGGCACATTTTTATTTCTATCGTCATACTCGGGCACATTTTTATTTCTATCGTCATACTCGGGCTTGTCCCGAGTATCCATTTGATAATCACAACCAAACAAAAACAAAAGCGGCGGGATAAATCCACCCGCCGTTTTTGTATGTTATTACTTATTGTCTCAGCAACTAGTCCTTCACACAAGAATAGGTGTTGGTGTTGCAGTGATATCCCGTATAGCAGGTTCTACCGTACTTACAGGTAACAGAACTGTCAGTAGGTGACGCATATGCCTGATAGCAGTTACCATTCTCGGTCAAGGCTGCCAATTCAGCTGCCGTCAACTTACTCTTTTGTTTTCTGAGATATAAGTAACCGTAACCAGGTTTATTGTCGTCATCCGGACAATAATAGGCGTCATTGATATAACCACCATACCGAACAAGCTGATTCAAATAATTATACGAACCGGCTCCGCTTGTATAATATTCAGAATTATACCCTTGCTCTGATATATAGTTATCAATCTGTTGCAGTCCGCCCCAAGCACTTAAGCCTCTTGACCAACAACCATTCAGGTAAGTACAACCGTATCTTATTGTACCATTCAATCTGCGACATTCATCAAACTCTGCAAACATACCGAATTTCTTGCAATAGGCATCATCTCTACTCACCAAAATGCTCATATCCGAACAGGTACTGTAGTTGGCCTCAAGTTTTTCCCGAAGTGAATTATTAATCCAGACATTTCCATTAGCATCAGCTGTTGCATAGTTATTCTCTATTAACCACTGGAAATTCACACCATAGTTCGGGAAGTTATCCGGCTCCGGCATACATACAACACTGCCGTGCTCATAGTTAGATGTATCATATTTCACATCGCAGATATGGCAATACTTTGTGCCAATCTCTAACTCACGACAGGCAACACCAACCGCTATAGAGCTATTTACATCACGGGTTGCCGGCGCTCTGCCGCTGTACCAACCGATACTGCTGCAGCTTACATTCTGACAAGAGCCTTGATAACAAATCTCACTCGCGCCACAGGTACTGCGATAAGCCTTGATATGAGTATAACTCTCACCAGATCCCCCTGCGCAAGTTAATGTTTCTGTTACCGGCGTATAGCAGCTATAATAGGAAGTATAGTTACCATATGTACCCAAACTATATTTCGGTTCATAAGCATCCGGTTCTTTGATGCACAAACAATCACCACCATTTCCCGGAATATATGTGTCAGGACCATCTGTCTTACATCTGTAACGAGATTGTGCTACACAACATTGTTTAGAACTATCCCAGAATGCTCTACCTCTTCTCTGACCGGTACTTATGTAGTCTGTAGTAGAACAACCGGAATCAAATCCTCCGCCCCGATATTTACAATAACCGTTTTTATCGCAATCTACCGAGAAAGCCACACCTTTAAAGGTTTCCGTACAGGTACCCTCATCCTGGGTATCATACGCACCATACATTTTACCACCGCAAACAATCGGGTTATAAAGTTCTCCGTTGCTCTTTAAGATGTGATGGTAGCTGTTACCCGGATTAGAGCTGAATAGCAGAACATATTTCTGTTGCATCTGAGATGGAGAATCATATTGATACCCGCCGTAACTATAATCATAGTGTTGACTTGCCGGGAAATGATATCCCTCACTGTACGCACAAGAACAACCGGTATAAGGAGATACACACTCTGTATCAGTACAATCCGGATCAAGGAACGACAGCATTGTCTGACCTTCATAAGGACAAGGCACGCATCCGCCTTTGCTTGCCAGATAATACATTCCCCGTTCTTCACAGCTGATGCACCGACATTCATCTTCAGACCACTCCTCGCCTTCTGCGCAGGTTGTATCCATATGTTCCCAA
>JAGDBT010000162.1 GCA_017958895.1 Alphaproteobacteria bacterium
ATGGAAGTGGACAAAAAACCGGTGTTTGCGAAACTTTCGCCGTATGTATCGGATATTGCAAAAATCGTGCGCGCGGTGGAAAAAGCCGGAATCAGCGGATTTGCGGCCATTAACACGGTGCAATCGTTGATGGGCATTGATTTGGATACTTTTGAACCAAAACCCAATGTAAACGGCAAAACCACTTTCGGCGGCTATTCCGGAATTTCGGTAAAACCGATAGGATTGCGTTGTGTGGCACAAGTTCGTCAAAACAGCAATTTGCCTATTTTAGGTATCGGAGGTATTTCAAATTGGCGTGATGCCGCGGAATATATGTGTGTCGGGGCTGATGCAGTTGAAGTTTGCACGGAAGTTATGTTGAACGGCTATGCCGTTATTGAAAAAATGAAACAAGGCCTTTTGAATTATCTTGAAGGCAAAGAGTTTGCCGGTCCGGCAGATTTGAAAAATAAAGCAATCGCCAATTTATCGACGCATAGAGAATTGAATAAGCAAAAACAGGTTTATCCGCATGTTGATGATAGTTTGTGTGCAAAATGCGGTAAGTGCGTAACCATTTGCAATGAAAGCGAACATAGTGCCTTATCGTTGGTTGACGGACATATTGTCGTTAACAAAGAAGCATGTGTCGGTTGTTCATTATGTTCACATATTTGCGCAAAATCGGCAATCACTATGAAATAAAAAAAGACCGGCCGATGTAAAAATCGGCGGGTCTTTTTCAATTAGCTTTACCTTGAGATCCCCTTTCTTTGAGAACATTTGCTATCATTATAACGGTCTTATCCAATCGTTTATCTTTTTGATAGAGTTCCTGAGCCTTTTCGTACATATATATGAGTTTCGGCATAGGCAAACGTAACAAATATTCTAAATAGGCATCCAAATTGTCGGCGATAACCTCGGCAAGAAACTTATGATCTTCTTCACGAGAAATAAAGATTTGTTTAATTTCCTGCAATAAGCCTTCGCACTGTTGTAAAAGGTTATCCCTTTCTGCCACGTATTCTTCGGAAACTGTTTGCAGAAAGGTTTGCGCCATACTGAGGCTGGAATAATATTCCAATAACTCTGCTGAGAGACAAGTCTCTAAATCAATCTTACGCAGACGCAGCATAAGATCAATGATGTTTAGCACAATCATAGGCACAATACATTAAAGTTGTCTCATTGTAGTCTTTTTATTGACAAAAAGCAAGCAGAAATTTAGGAGTTTTCTATATCTCTGAAATAAGCTAAGGTTTGCGGCTCCAGTTTGGCGGCGGCCGGCAAATCACAAACCAAAATCCCGTGCCGATGAGTTTGCAGTGCGGTAATCGGCCATTTATGACTGATACGGTCTTCAACGGCATGATAAACAGCCTCGGCTTTTTTAGATCCGGAAGCCATTATTATCACTTCTTCGGCATTTAATATAGTGGCAATGCCGACGGTAAGCGCTCTGGTCGGAACTTTGGATATATCGCCGTCAAAAAAGCGGGAATTGGCTTTTATGGTGTCGGAAGTTAAGGTTTTTATTCTGGTTAAGGAATTTAAAGAGGAAAAAGGTTCATTGAAAG
>JAGDBT010000163.1 GCA_017958895.1 Alphaproteobacteria bacterium
CAAGCAACTTTACGATTACGGTTATGATAATGCCGAATTTCGCCTTAATCTGGCTAAAACCTATTCCGGACTTAAACAATATGACAAATGTATTCAAGAATGCCGCAACATCTTGCGAGCCGGAAAATCCGATTATTATGCCGAGGCCAACAATACCGCCGGTTTAGCTTATGAAAAGAAGGGCAATTTTGAAAAAGCCGAAGCTAATTTCCGTCTGGCACAAAAACATCAAAAAGATAATCCTTCCTATCAGGAAAATCTCAAACGGCTCGAAAATCGCAAATCAGCCAAACTTCAAACCCGCAAAACACAACAGAGATAAGGAAGCTGCAAAGATGATTAAAAACATATTTTGGGATGTTGACGGAGTTTTAGCAAACTTGAACTATGCCTATTATAACTTTTTAACCAAACATCCGAAATATAAAGACCGCTATGCCGACTTAAAATGGGAAGATTTACCGAAAGTTTTGCCGATTGTTCCCAAATACGGCGCCTTAGAACTCAAAACTCACCCACAATACGGCGAACAAATGGATTATGACTTTTGCCATTCTCCGGAGTTTTTTACCAATCGCCCCTTATATCCGCAAGTTATTGAAACTTTGCGCCGTCTTCATGAAAAAGGCTATCGTCAGTTCACGCTTTCCGCAACCTTTGATGTTGAAACCAAAAAGAAATTTCTGCACACCTTATTGAAAGACGTTACGGATTTTTTGACCATTGAATGCGTACAACACGGCAAATTTATGCACGATACAGCCAAAGAAGATGTGTTGAAAGCCTGTTTTGCCGAACACCATTTGCAAGCAGATGAAACCATTTTGGTTGACGATAGAATTTATAATCAATATGCGGCCATAAATGTCGGAGCTCATCCGGTTCGTTATCGTTGCGAATTCACAAGTGATTTGCCGGAAGAATTGAAATTTATTCCGGAAGTTCACAGTTTGGCAGAGTTAGAGCAATTTATTGCCGATGTAAATGCCGGCAAAAGAAATATTCATAATTAAACATTCATTCACAAAAAAAACTCCCCGCAGATAACGGGGAGTTTTTTATCGGATTTGTAAAAATTATTTTACAGCATCCTTTAATACTTTACCGGCTTTGAACTTAGGAGCCTTAGAAGCAGGGATTTTGATTTCCTTGCCGGTAGCCGGATTGTGACCCTTACGAGCAGCACGTTTAACAACTTCAAAAGTGCCGAAGCCTGTCAATTGAACAGCTTGACCTTTCTTCAAAGATTTAGCAACAACTTCCAAAGCAGCATTTACGATTTGAGCAGTAGCAGTTTTAGAAGCATTAGCAGCTTCAGCAACAGCTGCAACGAATTCAGTCTTATTCATAGTATATCCTTTCTTAATATTAAGATTATTAAAGGCTCATCGCCTTCACAGACCTATATTCCTTGCTTTTTTTTTAAAAGTCAACACTTTTCATCACTAAAATAAACAATTTATGCACATTTTTTGCATTTTTTCACAAAAAACATCAAAATTTTCTCTCTTAAAAGACTTCAAATCGAAAAAAATCCCTTTTTCCGAGCAATAATCTGCCTTTATATAACTTTGGGCAAAACCGTTTTTAATAGCAATAACCTTTTTGCAAAACATTGCCTGATTGTTGCCAACCTTTGGCGGCACGGTTAATGCAATCGTTATATTTTTCTGCCGGGGCTTTAGGCTCGGCTATTCGACCGCAGATAATCTTCTTGCCCTTTTGCACCACTTCCGGAATTTCCCAAGCCTTGTTTTCCAGCTTATAACGAGCCAAATCGGCAAACAGGCGCGCTTCCATATAATCTCCGTAGATTGATTGCTTTATTTTCAGCTGCCCCGCAAATCTCTCTCTGAGTTTTGCAAAACTCTCTTCATGTTCCGGCAAAACAAAGCCGCGACCGTTTAATAAATCTTCAAAACTTTTACGCGCTACCGGATTTTTCCAACCGCCGCCGAACAAAAGAATTTGCTCAGGCATTTTTATATTATCGGGAACAAGCGTTAAAGCCTGCACGGCAATATAGGCCGCCGAATATTCAAAAGTATGAATCGCATCTTCGGTTTTTATGCCTTTATGTTTTACATATTCAAAAATTTCGCCCCGATGATAATATGCCGGGTCGCCGGATTTAGGCAAAGGCGTTTCATAAAAAGTTCGTCCGCAGGCAAAAATATTTTGCAACAATTTCTCGTTTAATTGTCCTTTTTTGCCCCACTTGCCGTCTTTATCATAAGATTCGCCGGTTACCGAACGAATATAATTATCGGTATATTCATTAAAAGGCCCGGCATCCGCACCAAGTTGCGCCGTACCGTCAATAATCAATGCCAAATTGGAGGTATTTCCGCCGTTATAATAACAGCCGTCTCCCTCAACTACCGATATATGGGCATTATGCGGCGGCACCAACGGTGCGCCGTCAAAGCCTTGCATTAAAGGATCGGAGCGAAAATCATATACTACCGGAATCCCCGTTAAGTCAGCCAACATTTGTCCCGAACCGATTTGCAGAGTATATGGTTGGGTGCCATCGTTTTTGGCTTTGGACGGCGGATTATGATCCAAAGTCTTACCGTGAAAACCTATGGCATTGATGCTCTTCTTATCTATTTTATTGAGTTCACACATTTCGTTTATACATTCGGCAATCTGCTTAACATAATCATCATGCACGCTTTTAAATTCCGGCAAAGCTTCTATTTCGGCTTTAGTTTTATTAAGAACCTTTTTGCGCAGATTATCCACCCTCTCCTGCATATCTTTTGTATAAGGCTTTGTATAAGAGCAAATATCTGTCATGGCATCGCCGTCAAATTCCGTAAGAATCAAGTCTATGGCATCCATTGAATTGCCGGTCATATTGCCGATTATTCTGTATTTTGTCATTTTCCTTATCCTTAAAACATTTTACCGTTATACATTTTTAATAAACTATTAGATAAATCATACACTTTACCGTCAATTTGTCAATCTTTTAAAAAATAAGACTTGCTTATAACAAATTTTGTATTAGAATATATTCAACTAATAATAATTAATCTATCAATTTAAAATACTATTATGAAGAAAATTGCTTTAATGTTAACCGTTGTGCTAAGCATGACCTTAACGAGTTGTTCTTTGTTTGAGAGCAAGAAAATTGAACCGCAGGTAATCGGTACCGGTATCTTGCTGTATAATTCGCAGTATGATCTTTGGTTTGTGCCCATTGATGCAACCAGCTACTATGATGTTTCAGCCATCAAGAACCCCGCATCATCGGCTCATATTTTCAAACCGGAAGAAATCAGACCCACCCAAGAAATGGCCGGTCACATCGTAACAATTTTTACGGCTAAGAAAAAGAAAGGTCTACATGCCGTCTTGGGTGACCAATCCGCCGAACAGATTGAAGCTTTGTATCATCACAACGACACAGGTGCGGTTATCGGTTTTATCTGTTTAATGTTGGTTTGCATGGCGATTATAGCCGCCAAAAACAAAGAAAGATAAAAAAAAGAAGCTAAAAAAAGAATCACGCCTTCCTTGCGTGATTCTTTTTTTTGGTATTATTTCAATTTTGTAATACTAGGTATTGTCAATCGCAACTTTTTCTCCACACTGTCTCACACACGGAAAAAGCGCCTCTGCCTGACAGAAACGCTTTTATTACTTTTGTTATTCAAAAACCGTTCAGCGCCAAATCAATGCGGCGCAGAAAATCACTCCAAAATACGTTTTTCGCATCTTTTGTCATAGCATAGTTCTCAAGCCAGGCCAAATCTTCTTTGGACATGCACTCCAATTCGCCCACGCTCAAAACCATAAGCTTTTCGTCTTCGGGAACTCGTTTACCGGACGGCAAACAATGTAATACCTTCTTCAAGACGCTTCTACCCAATGACGAGACAATCACAACTGCTGCGATTGACACAATGATAGTAACAACTATTTTCATACCCTAAAAATTTAAAATTCTGTTTCTTTTATAATATATTTTTAGGTTTTTGTCAATATTTTATATAAAAATTTATCACACCCCACTCGCAACGACCGGTTTTTCGCCGTCAAGCTTCCTTTTTTACTTTTTCAGCCGCCGAATCTCGGATCAAAATATGCTTGAACCATTTTTCTTGAAAGGCCGTTTCGCGTTCAATGGTATCATTATCCAAATCCAAAGCTTCCGGCACCACAATCAGTTTATCATCGTCATCGTCTTTGCGATGTATCACTCCGATGCAACGTCCCTCATATTCTTTAAGCGGTTCATCTACGGCCAAAACATAAACATCCAATTCTTCACCATCACCTGATTTTGTGAACGGCACATAGCCGTAATTTACCGGATATTCAAAACCGAACTTCGGATGTTTGCTGCCCAACGGACGATCAATTTTTACCTGCACAATCTGCCCGATATATTCATATGTGCGCGCATTATGCAAGACCACCGGATAATCATCCGAATAAGACCATGGCTCATAGCGTTTGGCAAGCGTATCAAATTCATCTTCGCTTATCAATAACTCAGCCGCATCATCCTCGGAACGTTTCAAAATTCTCTGCTTGGCAACATCCATTTTGCAACAGACATTATGGAACACTACCTTCTCGCTTATTTTTTTTGCTCTTTGATAAGCCTTTTTTCTGTCTTCGTGTGACCAAAAACCATAGTCCATAATAACATCCGTTCCGGCTTTTATTATTTTTTCCGCAAGATTCCATAATAAATTATCAACTTTATCATAATTCGGATGAAAATCGGCATACGGCATATTTCGTCCATAAAGTTTTACCATAAATTCATCATGAGTTAACCGCACTGCCGGTATTTTTTCTTCCAACTCTTTGGCTATTGTTGTTTTCCCAAACCCCATAAAACCAACCAGCAAATGAATTGTCGCCATGTTTCACCTCGCCGCAAATACCTAAATCATATACCGATTATAACGAGGAAAGGCAAAAAGTAAAGCACTATTAAAGACTTGAACATTTATCAATCAAACACTGTTTTCCGTTTTAACGCGGGGCATTCACATTCTTGACAAAACCAAAAAAATGCACTAAACTTCGAACAAATTTAGGAGCGCATAACACCATGGATAAAGTATCAATCATCTTACCTCTTTATAACTGTGAAAAGTATGTTCGTCATACTTTGCAATC
>JAGDBT010000164.1 GCA_017958895.1 Alphaproteobacteria bacterium
ACACGTCAGAACAATACGGACAGCACAGCCTCTTGCTACTGCAACATATCGGCTGAGTTGACCAAGCCGGATACTGAAGAAACCGGAGAAGATTCAGGAGCTTGCAGTGTAGAGCAAACCTGTTCCGTAGCGTGCACATCAAGTGACGGAGCTTTGTCGCAAGGTTGCGGTTGCGGCGGTACGCAAACTCGTTCCGGTTATAAGAGCGGTACACAGACGCAATCCGGACTTAAGAAACGCAGTAAGACGCATACGCGTACGGTAACATGCGACAGCAACGGCGGCGGTTGGCAAACCGGCGAATGGGGAGCATGGAGCTACGGCAGTTACGGAAGCTGTGTAGGCTCCGGTTCTTGGAGTGCTTGTGCTGACTTCGGCAGTTGTGATTGGGGCGGTTGGGGCACTTGTACAAAAAGTAATTGCGGAACCGGTGAAGTATGTCAAAGCGGTACGTGCGTAAATTGCAGCAGCGTATATCCGGTAAGTGCCGGTTGGTATGAAGGAAGCAACAAGCCGGAAGATTGTGCCTTAAAGATTGACGGTCCGGTAACTTGCGGAGGTAAGTCATACACCAGATATAATGCGATACCGCGTATGGAATGTTCGGCAGAATATGAAATATATCAAAGAGAGGGTTATAATAGTTCTACGGGTAACTATTATTCGTATGACTATGTACATTTCGGAGACAGATGGGATGAGGCAACTTGCAGTTGTATTAAGGACACCTGTTCTGACAATTCTGTATGTTCGGATGGTACGTTCTGTAATGATACTGATGCTTCAGGTCTTGCGGGTCACTGTGATGATATGGGAACTCCGGTGGAGACAGATTTGTCTGACAAAACCTTCTATAGCACGAATGATGATTATCCATGGTATTTATGTTCGTATAAGAATGGTGCGTATACGGCTCTGGGGGATGATGGTCTTGAAACTTGTCAGATAGAAGATGAAAATGGCATGACCCGGTATGCCGCTGAAAATTGGTGCGAAGCCAAAGGTTATACATTATATGCAAATGCTTACGACATTTTATCAATGTCTATGGACGACTTATATGCATTGGTAATGAAGTTCGGTAAAGATGGTGAGTATTCCAACAATGGAAAACCATTTAGGAATGTATCTTTTTGGACAGCATCACAAAAGAATGGTTATTATATAGAAGTGTATATTTATTTAGATAAAAGCACAGAATATTTTAACTACTCCTATGACGATGGCAGACGTGGTTGGCATAAAGCTTATTCAGATGGTAACTGGACCAGAATGGGGGTACAGGTACAACCTGGTGCGCAGGGTTGGGATCCTGATCCTAAACCTTTATGTGTTGCCGGTTCTTGTACGGGTTGTACCAGTTCGCAGGTTTGCAAAAACGGTACATGCGTATCATGTGCATCAGCGTTTTTGGAGAGTGAGGGCTGGTCTGCAAGCGGATCTGCACCGACGGCCGGTTGTTACACTGATACGGTTATTGCTACGCAAAAGTGCGGCGGCGATACTTATAAGCAATATGCTCATATGGATACAACATGTACGGAGAATAATTACGGATGGAGTGAGACAGATTGTGAATGTCGTAATTACGGATGTCCTTCGGAGTATCACGGATATCCGTTCAAACAGCTCACAATATATACTAGAGAAGATCAATTGGCACCATACTCAGAGGTTTGGGAAACTATGATATCTCCGGTGTACAGTAGAATGAATTGTGTTTATGATAAATGCCCTCTCGGTTATACAATGTACAAAGTTGATGGCTCGTATATTTGCCGGGATTGTTCAGAAACTTTAACACCATCAGATGGTTGGACTCCTAACAGCGAGTCACCGGGAGATAATTATGTGTTATTGAAGACAAATACTTGCGGCAATTTGCCTTATTATCAATATCAGGATGCCGGTTGCGCAAAAGGCAGTGTTCAGTGTGCCGCAGGTCAATATTGCAAAACTTCGACGCTTACTTCAATAACAGATAATACTGAAACATGTCATGACAGAGTTGGAAGTTGTACAGCTACGGGTACCGTCAGACGGGTTGTTATGCCGGGATTGGGAGAAGTTGTGTACAGCTATGCTGATAATCTGAATTGGTACGATGCCAAAGCTTGGTGTGAAGGCCAGGGATATAGTTTGTATTCGTTATCTGAAAGACGGGGTAATAAGACTATGCTCGGTCAAGGAATGATGCTGACATCAGGATTTTCAAATGTTACATATGCATGGACTGCTGATGCGAATTGTTCTAGCGGAAAGACGTTTGCTGATAATGTTAGAGATGAGCAATTGAGCAATGGTCACTATGCAATATGTAAAAACGGTGATATTCCTCTCTTATCTGATTTTGATGTTCCTGTTTTCGGTTGTAGAGTAAAGGTCACATCCACTGATAGCGGTGGTAATACAGTAGAAACTTATACCGTAGGAACTTGTGCTTCCGGTCAGTATTGCGCAATACATTACTATTCAGGTGCAGGAGAAACCGATAATTATTACGGTAGGAGAAATGGTAGTTGTACGAGCGTCGGAACTGTTAAAACTGCTAATATATCCGGTTTGGGTACAGTAATATATGGAGATAGTGAAGCTATAGGTAGTTGGTCATCAGCCAAAGCTTGGTGTGAAGCCAATGGCGCAGTTATGCTGACTAAAGATCAATTATCGAATTATTTCTCAGTTATAAAAACTACTTTCAATACAGACATCCATCAATTATGGAGTTCAACTCCTTACGGTGGTACTACGGATAATACTGAAAAGGCTTATAGAATAAATGGTAACGGGAGTATGTCAGCTCAACCTCGAAGTGAGATGTCAACTTATCGACCTATATGTATTCGATAACCGAGGGTAAAGGATATTATTAGCGGACTGAGATATTAAGTAAAGACGGCGGGTGGATTTATCCCGCCGCTTTTTTTAGGATGTTTTTTTGTTGTCATTCTGGGCTTTTATTCTTTTTTTATTGTCATTTGGATACTCGGGACAAGCCCGAGTATGACGGTGGAAATAAAGTAATGAATGGATACTCGGGACAAGCCCGAGTATGACGGTAGAAATAAAGTAATGAATGGATACTCGGGACAAGCCCGAGTATGACAGAGCAGTAAAAAGTGCCTGAGTATGACAGTAATAGGAATTATGGCAAAAAAGAAAATTTACAGATTTTTCAGAGCCAGATTTTCCAGCTCTTTAAGCTTGTCGCGATAAACCATAGCCTGCTCAAATTCCAGATTCTGCGCGGCTTCACGCATAAGCTTGGTGTATTCTTTGATTTTTTTATCGAGGTTTTTGATTTTTTCAATATCTTGCGTGTCAGTCTTTACAAAATCGGTTTCGGTCATCTCGCGCAAAGTAGCGGAAATGCTTTTTTGAATGGTTTTCGGCGTTATGCCGTGTGCGACATTATAAGCACTTTGTTTCTGACGACGGCGGTTGGTTTCATCAAGTGCGGTTTTTATGGAATCCGTAATTTTATCGGCATAAAGTATTACCCGGCCGTTGGCATTGCGCGCCGCGCGCCCGATGGTTTGTATCAATGAACGGGTAGAACGTAAAAAGCCTTCTTTGTCGGCATCTAAAATTGCCACCAGAGAACATTCCGGAATATCCAATCCCTCGCGCAATAAATTGATTCCCACCAGAACATCAAATACGCCAAGCCGCAAATCGCGGATTATTTCAATGCGTTCCAAAGTGTCTATATCTGAGTGCATATAACGGACTTTTATGCCGTTGTCATGCAGATATTCTGTTAAATCTTCCGCCATTTTTTTGGTTAAGGTGGTTACCAAAACTCTTTCGCCTTTGGCGGCGGTTTGGCGACATTCTTCCATTAAATCATCAATCTGATTTTCTACCGGCCGTACAATGCACAGCGGGTCTGTTAAGCCGGTAGGGCGAATAACTTGCTCGGCAAACACGCCTTTGCTTTGTTCAAGTTCCCAATCTCCCGGAGTGGCCGAAACAAAAACGGTTTGCGGGCGCATGCTGTCCCATTCTTCAAATTTGAGCGGGCGATTATCTAAGCAAGAAGGTAAACGAAAACCATATTCCGCCAGAGTGGATTTGCGGTTGCGATCACCGCGATACATGGCGGCAATTTGCGGAACCGCTATATGACTTTCATCAATAAACAAAAGCGCATCTTTTGGAAAATATTCAAACAAAGTCGGCGGCGGTTCTCCGGGTTTGCGACCGGTTAAATAACGCGAATAATTTTCAATGCCTTTGCAGTGGCCGGTGGTATCCATCATCTCTAAATCAAAACGAGTGCGTTGCTCTAAACGTTGGGCTTCTAAGAGTTTGTTTTCGGCCTTAAATTCCTTGAGGCGAATGTCCAAATCTTCTTTGATATGGGTTAGGGCCTGTGAAAGTGCCGGACGAGGAGTAACATAGTGATTGGCCGGATAAACGGTTATTTCTTCCAACTGACGTGTCTTTTTGCCGGTCAAAACATCAAATTCGTAGATTTCTTCAATTTCATCACCGAAAAACGAAACCCGCCAGGCGCGGTCTTCATAGTGCGCCGGAAAAATATCCAGAGTATCGCCCTGAACACGGAAAGTGCTGCGCACGAAATTAACGCTGCAACGTTCATACAAAAGGGCGCTGAGCTGACGATTTATTTCGTGAATGTCAATCGTGTCGCCGACTTTTAATTGAAAAACCATCGCTGAATATGATTCCATGCTGCCTAAACCTTAAATGCAGGAAACCGAAGCAACGATTATAACATCTTTTTCTTCCAAAACGTTGCGGGTTGCACCATGGCGCATGCGGTCAATTTGCTCGTTAATGGCCGAATCTTTTTCAATATAAGTATCGGTTTTCGGAATATAGGCTTCCGGCTGATAATAATCGTAATATGAAACAAAATATTCCACCTTGTTATGCGGAAAAAACTCTTTCATTTCGGCATAAAGCTGAGCGGCCAAAATTTTATTGGGCTCCATAATAAGAGCAGGTCTTTGACATTGTTCAATGATTTTGGCCATGGTAAAAGTTTTGCCGGAGCCGGTAACTCCGAGCAAAACTTGGTTTTTTTCACCACGATTAATTCCGGCGCAAATCTCATCTATGGCCTGAGGTTGATCGCCGGAGGGCTCGAAAGGACTGACAATACTAAATAAAGCGTCTTTGCTCATCTGAAAATTTAGTATTCGTATTTATAGTTTTCTGCAATATAATCCAAAAGTTTTTGACGATCTTGTAAAGTTTCTTTATTCAATTTCGGCGGCAAAGTTTCTGCTTTGTTGGCAATAGCTTGAGTTATTTGCGAGCGATTGATGCGAAGGGCATAGCGGGCCAATTCAGGCGTGGAATAGTTCTCTTCCATATATTTTAATTCGCGGCGCGGTAATCTGTTTGCTCTTGCAATGGCAGAAGGAGCAGCCACTTTTAAATTTTCAACTTTAGATAAATCGACATCTTTCTGCTCTTCGGCTTGTGCCGAAAAACCCAGAACAGACACAAAAGTTAACAAATAAAGCAGTTTGGATAATTTCATTTCGATTTTCCTTTCATTTCATAATATTTTGCAATTGTTTAGTATTTTTTTCTGCCGTTCTTTCCATGGACTTTACATTGTTAACCGTTGTATTGTACATGGATTTTGCTTTTCTTTTCAACGAATTATAGTTTGAAACGGCTTTTCTTTTATAGTTGTTGTATTGGCGATTGATTTTTTGTGCTTCGTTGTTCAGATTATCCAAGGAAGCGGAAATTTCGTCATTTTGTTTTTGAAAATAGTTGTCTTGTGCGGTATTCGAAGCAGAGGAATTCTGGTTGTTTTCTTGGTTTTTAGCCAGTTCTTCCTGGCGGTCAAGAATTGTTTGCAGCATTTTTTTAAAATCGTCTGCTTGTTGAGAATTTTCTTGTTTGACTTCAGGAGAGTTGTCGGTTTCAACACGGCTTGGCGCCGGCTGCGATTCGGTTTCTTCATAAACAACTGTAATATTGGGTGCAGAATCAGTATTATATAAAGCAGACTCGTCAATGTTATTGTTTTGCGAAGCTGAAGATGCCTGCAACACAGCTTGACCGTGATTTGCATTGTTTGCCAACCACGGATTGGCAGGCAAACCGGCAGCCGAAACCGAATAGCCGCGCAATACGGTGAAGATTGCAATATACAGTAATATGTTTTTCATATTCGGCATCTCCAAAATCAAGTATGCGCCATTGTAACATAAAAAATTTCAGATGTCAGCTTTTTGTTTCTTTTTATTATCAGATGTGTTTTTCTGTTCGTTGCCGGCAATACCGTAGGCACAGAAGGTCGGTTCGTTGCCTGAGTTTTTCTTTATGATATAGGCCGGAGTGTTAACAACCGTACAGTTCGCCGGAATATCTTCAATAACAATGGCATTGGAGCCGACTTTTACATTATCGCCGATTTTTATCGGTCCGAGAATTTGGGCACCCGAGCCGATGGTAACGCCGTTACCGATATCAGGATGTCTTTTAGCCAATTTTTTGCCGTTTTTATCATAAAGTTTTCGACCGCCCAGAGTAACATCATGATATAAGGTAACATTGTTGCCGATTTTGGTGGTTTCTCCTATAACAACGCCCATGCCGTGATCAATCATAAAGCCATAACCGATTTGTGCGCCGGGATGAATTTCAATGCCGGTAAAAAAGCGCGAAATCTGCGAAATTATTCGGGCAATCAGATGAAGTTTATGTTTCCATAAATAATGTGAAAGACGATGAATTAAAATAGCATGAAAGCCGGAAGAACAAATAACAGCCTCGAGTTTGCTGCGGGTTGCGGGATCTCTGTCGATGACGGCTTGCAGGTCCTGCAAAATTAACTTGTATTTTGAATTCATTGTGTGCTATACTCCGCAAAAGTTAAAAATCATGTACTGAAAATATAATGCAAAATATGTTAAAATTGAATAAAAAGTGAGAAGAATGGTGGAAGTATTATTTAACGGTCATGCCGGCCGTATAGAAGGCAGATATTATCAGAGTGAAAGACCAAATGCCCCGGTGGCTTTGATTTTGCATCCGGATCCTAATTTCGGCGGAACGATGAACAACAAAGTTGTGTACAGTCTGTTTTGTTGTTTCAGAGATTTGGGCTTTTCGGTTTTACGTTTTAATTTCCGCGGTGTCGGACGTTCGCAGGGACAGTTTGAAAACGGCATCGGTGAACTTTCCGATGCGACTATTGCCTTGGATTGGTTGCAAAACATGAATCCTGATGCAAAACAGTGTTGGATTGCCGGTTATTCTTTCGGTGCTTGGATAGGTTTGCAATTATTGATGCGTCGTCCGGATATTAACAATTTTATTGCCGTAAGTCCTCCGGCCAATGAAAAAGATTTTTCATTTTTGGCACCGTGCCCTTCTTCCGGGTTGATAATTCAAGGCGGGCAAGATACCATAGTAAGTCCGCATACGGTAGAAAGCATGGCCAGACATCTCAATCAACAACGCAATGTGGAAATAGATTTTGCGATGATTGAGGATGGCGATCACATGTATAATAATCACTTAAAAGATTTATATAAGGTCAGCGGTCAATATGTAATCAGCGCCATGCAACGTCGAGCGCCGATTAAAAAACGGCGCGGTCGTCGCAAAAAATCGGAAATGGAAGATGATATGCTGATTGATTCCGATATTGATGACAATGATGAATATATCGATGATAAAGAAATGGAAAAAGAGGATTAGTCGTGAGTGAAAATAAAGAGTTGGCTGCCGAAACAAAAGCTACTTCCGACAAGCAAAAGACTAACAAAGAAGCCTTTATGGATAATTTAAAAACGGTTTTTCTGGCTATTTTGATAGCTCTGATTATTCGCAGTTTCTGGTTGGAGCCGTTCAGAATTCCTTCGGGTTCAATGTATCCGACTTTAAGAGTGGGAGATTATCTGTTTGTAACCAAATATACATACGGCTATTCTCGCTATTCTTTTCCGGGCGGATTTCCTTTGTTTAAGGGCAGAATTTGGTATGACGAGCCGAAAAGAGGAGATGTTGTGGTATTCAGATTTCCGCAGAATCCTCGTACCGATTTTATAAAACGTGTTATCGGACTTCCCGGCGATAAGGTTCAGGTTAAAAAAGGTGTTTTGTATATCAATGGTCAAACCGTAAAAAGAGAAAACGACGGACGATACATTATTGACGAATATGTTGAAGTTCCTGAGTTTTATCATAAATATAAAGAAACTTTGCCTGAGGGGTTGGAACATAATATTTTGGAAATATCTGATGAAGAAAGAATGGTTGATAATACGGAAGTATTTGAAGTTCCGGAAGATTCTTTCTTTGTTATGGGAGATAACCGCGACCGTTCCGATGACAGCAGAGTAAGAGTGGGCTTTGTACCGAAAGAAAATCTGGTCGGTAAAGCGCGTTTTATCTTCTTTTCGCATAATGACAAAGGCTCAATATTAAAGCCGTGGACCTGGTTCAGAGCCATTCGCTGGAAGCGTTTCTTTAATAAGATAGGTTGATAAATGGAAAAGTTGCAACAGATATTACAATATCACTTTAAAAATCAACGTCTTTTGCAACAAGCGTTAACGCATAGCAGTGTTACCGGAAACGAACATCGCAATTATGAACGTTTGGAGTTTTTGGGAGACAGAGTTTTGGGTATGACTATGGCTCATCTGCTATATAATATGTTTCCGAACGACAGAGAAGGCGATTTGGCGCAACGTCATGTTAAGTTGGTGCGGGCGGCAACCGTTGCCGAAGTGGCAAAAAAACTGCATATTGATGATTATATAATAGCCAAAGATAAAGAAACAGCCCAAAGAGTCAATGTTCTGTGTGATGTGGGAGAAGCCATTATCGGAGCTATTTATATTGATTCAAATATAGAAGAAGCCATTGCTTTTGTGGAAAGAAATTGGCGCGATATGATAGATAAAGACAGCGGTTCGGAAAAAGATTTCAAAACTCGTCTGCAAGAAGAATTCCATTCACGTAAATTACCTTCACCGACTTATGAAGTGGTTTCAAAAAGCGGTAGCGAACATGAACCGATATTCTGCGTAAAAGTTGTAATGAATGATAAGCTGTCAGCTTGCGGAGAAGGTAAAAATAAAAAAGAGGCCGAGCAAAGGGCGGCTGAAAATTTATTAAAAATTATAGGATAGAACCATGACTGAAACCAGATGCGGATTTGTAGCGTTAATCGGAGCCCCGAATGCCGGAAAATCGACCATAACCAACAATTTTGTGGGTTCTAAGGTCTCAATAGTGTCTCCGAAGGCGCAAACAACACGCACCACCATAAAAGGTATCGGGATTTACGATAATACCCAAATAATTTTTTTGGATACACCGGGAATATTCAGTCCCAAAAGACGCTTGGACAGAGCCATGGTAGCCTCGGCATGGAACGGTTTCGGTGATGCCGATATAAATGTTTTGGTGGTTGATGCCAAACGCGGAATGAATGAAGAAACAACGGCCATTATAGATGAACTTGTAAAACGTAATGCCCATGCCGTTTTGGCTTTGAATAAAATAGATTTGGTTGAAGATGAGGAAGATGTTTCAGCCTTGCAAGAGGAATTGGAAAATATTTTCGCTTTTGATGCCGTGTTCAAATTTTCAGCCCATTCCGGAGATAATATGGCGGATTTTTATCAATATTTGGCTGATAATCTGCCGGAAAGTCCGTGGTATTATCCGGAGGAACAAATGTCGGATATGCCGCTGTGTTTGTTGGCGGCCGAAGTGGTAAGGGAAAAGCTGTTTCTTAATTTGCGTCAGGAATTGCCATATGCCTTGACCGTTGAGCCGGAACTTTGGGAGCACAAGGAAGATGGTTCGATCAGGGCGGAAATGACGGTTTATGTGGCCAAGGAAGGGCAAAAAAGCATTGTACTGGGGCATAACGGCGCGATGATAAAGAAAATAGGGCAAAGTGCCAGAGAAGAGTTGGAAGAACTCTTGGATGAACGTATTCACTTGTTTTTGTTTGTTAAAGTCAGAGAAAATTGGCAAGACGACCCGTCGCATTATAACGATTGGGGCTTAAATTTCAAATCGTAACTATTTGAATTTGTAAATATCATTAAAAATCAGCTTGTTGTGTGTGAGGTATTATTATACCACAATAATAAATTATTGAAAAAATCTCATTTTTTTAGTTGACAATCAAAAAAGTTCGGATATATTAGCACCGAATTAAATAACAATTTAACCAAAAGAAAGAGATAAAAATGATTTCTACACACACAACAAAACCGGCTGACATTGAGAGAAAGTGGTATGTCGTAGATGCCAGCGGCGTGGTTTTAGGACGTTTGTCCGCAGAAATCGCTAAGATTCTGCGCGGCAAAAATAAACCTTATTTTGCCCCGAATTTGGATTGCGGTGACTATGTTATCGTTATCAATGCCGAGAAAGTTAAATTGACCGGCAAAAAGTTGGCTGATAAGCATTATTATCATCATACAGGTCATATCGGCAGCGTTAAAGATACGACAGCCGGTAAGATTTTGGAAGGCAGATTTCCGGAGAGAGTTATTCAGAAGGCTGTTGAAAGAATGATTTCACGTAATCCGCTCGGCCGTCAAATGATGACCAAGTTAAAGGTTTATGCCGGAGAAAATCATCCGCATGCCGCTCAAAATCCGATTGTTTGGGATTTTGCTTCTCAAAACGCTAAAAATAAAAGGAGTGCATTATAATGGCTAAGAAACTGGAATCTTTGAAAGATCTTAAAGCGGCTTCAACCAAAACTGAAACCGAGAGCAAGTCGACTCGTAAATCCGTAAAGGATAAGCAGGGCCGCTCTTATGCCACCGGCAAAAGAAAAGATGCCGTTGCACGCGTTTGGGTAAGACCGGGAAAAGGTAATATTACCGTTAACAGCAAATCTATTGATGAATATTTTGCTCGTCCGGTTTTGAAGATGCTTATCAATCAACCGTTTGTACTTACCAATCGTGAAAATGAATTTGATGTTATTTGCACGGTAAACGGCGGTGGTTTATCCGGTCAGGCCGGTGCTATTCGTCACGGAATTTCCAAGGCTCTTAACGAATATGAGCCGGAATTGCGTCCGATTTTGAAGCAAGCCGGTTTGCTGACTCGTGATGATCGTATTGTTGAACGTAAGAAATACGGCAAAGCCAAAGCTCGTCGTTCTTATCAGTTCTCCAAGCGTTAATATCGCAAGAGAATGGTTTTTCAAAAGGCTGCAAGAAATTGCGGCCTTTTTTGTTTGGTATATAAAAATACTTTAGATTGACACAATATCTTTGTCGTTGTATGAAATATTATGGCTTAAAGAAAGGTCCGGCAAGATGAAGAAAGCGCATGCGTGGCGAAGAACACTTATATCGGTAATTTTGACGATTTTGGGAGTTTATCTCTTCATTCCGTTATACAGCAACGGTAATTTAAATTATTTTCAGAGCCGTTTTAACAAAAAGGCCTTAGTAGTTGTAAGTTCAGATGTGGCAATAAGTCCGGAAAAATCCGTGTGTGTGTGGGGGGGTATTGATGAGCTTAGGTGTAACAAGGCTTCCTGCAGGTTGCTTGTTAGAGATTTGTCGTATGATTGGCGCAAGAAGAAAGTGAGTTTTAAGCCCGATAGTGATGCAAAAATATCAATCAGTTTCGGAATTTCCGAAAGCAAACCGCAGACGATGGTTGATTATACGGATATTGAAATAAACGGTAATAAAGTTTCTAAAAATATTGCAAGAGTGAGTAAGGGGAAACCCTATGAGAAAAAGATAGAAATTTCCGCCGGCGAAAAGCTGACCATAACCTTTAAGGTAAGAAGACATCATTTCCGGTTGAAAAATCTGTCAGATTTATACGGATTTAACGGTTATCTGTTTATCAGTATTTTAATATTGACGTTTTTAGGCGCATATAAACTGGTTAATTATGTGGCAAAATTTAAGTTGCTTGAAAACAACAGTCGGATAGATATTGTTTTTGTGATTGTGTTTGCGGTGCTGTTGTTTATTCCGATGAGCCGAATTTCAACGGCGGAAAAGTCTATGCAGGAAAATCGGATGTTGGCAAAATATAAGCCTTTGCTGACCACAAAAGGACTTAATTTGCAATACGGTACCGACTTTGAAAAGTGGTTTAATGACCGATTTTTCGGCAGAAAAGAGATGTTGCAATTATATTCCGCCGTAAAATTATATACAAACAATATATATGAAAATGGTAA
>JAGDBT010000165.1 GCA_017958895.1 Alphaproteobacteria bacterium
GGATTTTGGTTGTTTCCGCCTGCCGAAGGAGCATTACCGGCTCCTGATTGAGGGTTTTGATATTTGCCCAATCCGACGGCTTTTCCGACACCTTGCCAAGCTTTTTGATGACCCTTTTGTACAAAGGCTTTGCCTTTTTGCATGGCAGCAGTGGCTCCGGTAGCGTTCATGACACCGGAACCGATTTTGGCAGCAGCACCGCCGGCAGTTTTAGCGGCATTTTTGGCTAACTTGGTACCGGCATCGGCCGCCACTCCGGCAATTCTGTTACCGATACTGCTACCCGCACCTTTGGCAAACGAGTCGGCGATATCATTAGCTGTTCCGATGAGTTTGAGGGCAAAAATGGAACAGGCGATAAGTGTTAAAAGTTGCATTCCGTCAAGTGCCGCCATCTTTTTCAAGGCATCCAAATCACTGTTGTTTAAGGCATCAATCAGGTCGCCTATATCGTTTTCGCCGCCGGTGACCGATTGATTTATGACAATGGTTCCCAACAGCAACACAACGCCCATCATGGCATAATTGAAGAACGAATTCATAAACATTCCCAAGCCTTTGGTGGTGTAGCTTTTGGTCATTCCGAAAGGCCAACAGGCAATAAACAACGGCACCAAAGCGCTCAGCATTCCCAATTGCACGGTACAATCCAATATGTAAAATGAAATAGCCAACCAAATCATGAGGCCGAATAAAAACATAAAGAGACCGGCCAACCACATACTCAGGCTTTTATTCAAAATATTACCCGCCCAAGCATTACACATCAAACCCTGTCCGATAGCCGGAGTTATGGCGGCCGAAGAACCGAAACAACGTACCGTATTGATAACACTGTCAAATAAAGACGGAGAAAATTCTTGAGAAGGAATGGAGGCAAATCCCGATGAGGTTTTTGCACATTCGGCACCGGCACCGCTGGCCTGAGCAATCTCCATGCCCATGTCAAGACCTCCTTCCATGACCGGAGAAATGAATAAGTTATAAATGTATGATGAATTACTTAACAGAATTACGGTGATGGCAATTTTCAAACCCAACGTCAAGACGGATTTAAGGTATGTTCCCACCTGCATTCCGCCGACTGCCGCAACCGCTTTTAAGGTTTCAAGTGCCAGAACGACCAAGAAGAAGGTTATAACAACACGGGAAAGAGCATCGGCAACGGCATTCCATGAAATATGAGCTACTTGAGCATTGGTGATTAAAATGACCTGAAAGATTTTGCACAAAGGACACGAGGCAAAACGTTGATGATAAGTGGTAAAGGCATAGCATTTGCCGTTTTTGGCCATCATTTCTTCTTTTGCGGCATCCATGGTAATACATTGAGTTGCCGTTCCGTCATCATTACAGGTGCATCTGGCGGCTTCCGGATCGGCAGCGCTTAAATGTAACATGGCCTGTTTATATTGTCTTACGAATTTGTCATATTTTGTTCTTACGGCATGAAGATCATCTTTGCAAGAGTTGGCCGCTAATTTTGCAGGAGTTGCCGTTGACCAGTTAACGGCTGTGTATTGATATAGTTCATCATCGGAAATATCAACTCCGACAAATTCCGCAACCGCCAGTTCTCTTTCGGTCGGACGAAGAGGTTTACGAGAATATTCTACTTTGCGATTACAATTTGAAATATAGGATTGTGCTTGTCTGTTAAACTTTTTCGCTTGTTTGAGCATATCTTTAAGAGATTCGGCGGCTTTTTCTCTTACATCTTTCAAAGCATTATCAACTTCTTCTTTGGAGCAAGGATGGGTTTGAGCTTCTTCATCCGCAAAAGAGGGTTGCGGAATAATCAGGAATATTCCGAAAAGCAAAAGTAAAATGAGGATTTTTAATTTATTTATTTTCATCTTTTTCCTCTTTTTTCGATTGTTTTTCCGTTTTTTTAGGCAAGCCGACAAAATAAAGAGCGCAACAAATGATTACGGCGAGCAAAACAAAGGCACCGTAATGTAAGCTCCAATGACTTAACAACCCGAAAACACCTGATTGTGCTACGGAGAAAACAACGATAAATAACAAAAATGTTATAAATATTGATTTCATCGGTTACCTCTCTGTTTGTCCTCTTTCAGTTATGAACTTCCGCCACCGGAACCTCCGGCAGATCCTCCACCACCGGAATCTCCGCCGCCCGAACCTCCGCCTGATTCTCCGCCGGAGCCGCCACCCGAACCGCCGGTTCCGCCGCCGGAACCACTTTCGCCGGCCTTACCGCCACCCGAACCGCCTCCGCCGAAGTTGGAAGAAGCGTTTGAATCCTTTGCCGAACCGTTGAGCTTGCCTTTAGCTGATTCGGCCGCGCCCTTAAGTCCGGTATTCTCCGCAATAGAACCACCTAATGCTGTGACTGCGGAAGCGCCACCTTTAACCGCACCTTTGACAACTTTCCCGGCCGTACTGGCAGCTACACCGCCTAATTCTGCACCCATATTAATTTTTGCACCGGCGGCAAATTTATTGGCTAAACGACGAGATTCTGAAGTCAACTTGTAGGCAATCATACAACAAGTTACCAACATAAATATTTGCAACCCGGCAATATCCATATGGTCTTCAAGTTCATCTACCTGATTGGTGTTTAAATATTCCTCAATTTCTTCTTTGGTCATGCCGGTTGAAATGGCCTGAACCGTTAAACTGTTGATGGTAACGATAATTACACTCATGGTTATGAAATTGAAGAAGGTATTCAAAAACATATTCCAACCCGTTTTGGTATATTTGGCTGTCAGCTTGAACGGCCAACAAGCCACCAGAAAGGCAAGTAAGGCGGCAACAATTCCTAATTGCAAACAGCAATCCAGCAAATAAAAACCTATGGCGAGCCAAATTCCCAAACCGAAGAGAAACATGATAATTCCTTGTATAAACATGCTGAAACGCGGAATGATTCCGGCTCTTTGGATTCCGAGATTGTACCAGGCATTACATATAAACGAACGGCCGATTGATGGCATTAAAGTTGCTTCTTTGCTGAAATTAGCGGTTGCACCGACCATGGCTTCTAACGTTCTGGCCGAAAGATATTTACTCGATTGTTCAAAATTTATGGCATATTTTTCGTCGGCACCGATTTCGGCAATCATGGCTCTGTCCGCACCGGTTAAGGCCAGACTGAAGTCAACACTGCCGTCGAGCATCGGGTTTATAAAGATGCTGTACAGAAAACCCGGAACTTGCAAAATTGCAATAGTAATCGCCACTTTTGCTCCCTGAGTGGCAAGGGTTGTTATATATTTGCCCAATTTTTGCGCTTCCGGTGAGGCTATGGTAATTAACGTTACATAAGCAATATAGATTAAATAAGCTAAAATCAAAAGTTGCATAAGCGAAGTGCGGATAGCCTCAAAAGCATTGCGCGATACTTTTTGAACAGCCCCCAAAATTTTGGCCATCAGACCGCAGGTTAAACAATGACCATCCAAATCACTCTGGTATTCGGCCAAGGTTTTACAATCTTTTTCAAAATTGTCTTCACGGAAACGTTTATCAAAGGCGCGACAAGATTCTATCTGTTCGGTGAAATTTCCGTTTTCGTCTTTTTGACACTTACATTCAACATCTAAACGTCCGGATAAAATGGCAAGAGAGTGATGCGCCGTTGAACGTTTGCCGATAAAACTGTCCGGTTCACTGCTGTTGCCGCGCAATTTTTCCAAGCTTTCCAAAGCTCTTAAACATCTGGCAGCCGGAGAATCTTCAGTGTTGGCCACATCGTTGATAAAGTCTTCGTAATTATCGTATTTAAAGGAATATTTCAGCGCGGAGCCGTCTAGTGTTTTATTTTTAATGCAGGCAAAACTCATATCTTCAAGTTTTATGATGGTATTGCATCTCTTATCTTCGTCGGTGTTTTTCTTGAGGTATTTACGCAATTCTTTGCTGACTTCCATTGTTTCGCCGTATTGGGCAGACATAAGCCAGGCATTTAAATCTTGAACGGCTTGATCGCCTTTCTTGGCCAGGTTTTTCAAATCACCGATATTCCAATCAAGATAATTGCTGTTTTTTTCGGTTTCTTCAATGGTTGATAAACAGTTGCTCATACCATAATTTTTTTCAGCAACTCTGGCTCCTTCGCGAGTGTTTTTGTTATATCCGAGCTCTCTTTTGAAGGCTTCGGCCAACCATTTTTTTCCGCTGTTAAGATATTGGCATGCACCGTCGGAAGCCATAAACTGTTCATCAATAAGTTTGTTAAACATTTCCAGATATTTCAGTGCCTGAGAGGCAGCCTGACAACCGGTTTCGGCCATAATACTTTTATAACTGTCATCAATTTTGCAAGTACCGTTATTTAATAATTCAGATGTTCCGTGGTCGTCGGCAAGGGCATTATGTGTAGCAGAAAAACCGCACATAAAGATAAACAGCATAAATATTAAAAAGCGCCGCAATGCCATTACACAAGTCCTCACCTTATATATTGTACAGCAAATAATAAGATTTGGCAATATTTTATGTCAATATTGTTAAATATTTGTAACGAAAAAAAACGAAAAAAGCTTTTGTTGCAAAATTTTTTATTATTCCTGGTCGGAAAAATCACCGGTAGTCAGAAAAGTTTTACATTCATCAAACAATTCCTGATTTTTTAACGAAAAAAGAAAAGATGTTTCCAAATCTTTGATTTTTTCGGCATAAGAGCGCTCGGTCGGCGGAGCATCAAAGGTAATACTTTCAAATTTGGCTAAATGTTTTTTCAAAGTGCGACGTAAAATTCCGGAAGAAAAAATAATTCCGTGATTAATATCGGCAGGCAGACGCGGTAATCTGACGGCTCTCGGGGTTGAGATATCCCTTAACATCGGGCCTAAAATAAAGTTAAAAATCTTTTTGTCGGTAAGAAGTTCAGCCAAATCGCTACCGGAATTGGAGGGGTTTATATCCAGAACTCCGGCAATGTTATAACTGCGATAATTGGCGCTGTTGTGTATCATTTGTCGGGTTATAAGACAACTCGTACCGACATTAATAATATACAGATTACCTTTAATATCCAGATTCTCAATCAATTGGTCCAGCATTTTGGCATGATATTTCAGTCCTTTGCGCAGAGAAGGATAATTCAGGGGCACTATGTTGGCCGGTAATTCACTCAGCGATTCACAAAGTTTGGCCAAAGATTTTTTGGTATGCGCGAATCCGTGCAAAATAATAACCGTATCTTGGTAAGGAGGTTGAAGTTCATAAGCATCTATGTATTTTAAAAGTGTGGTTTTGCATTGTTCAAAAGTACCGGAATCGCGACAAATATTGTGTTTATCAAGTAAACGGTATTTTGAGTTGCGTACATTGTGTTGGATTACCCAACCCTGGTAATTATATATGTCTTCCCAAAAAAAATAACCGCCCAAAGTAAAAAATGCAAATTTCATAGCGAATCTCCAAAACCTATGCGAATCTTGGGAGAAAATCATTAATAAATGTTTAACATTTTGTTTTTTAGGGATTTTTTAAATTAAAATTGTTTCGGGGATAAGAAAAATGAAAATTACCCGGGAGAAAAAATAGCCGACAATTAAAATTCTTAACAAAAAACAGCCTTCAAAAAAATATTGAAAAACAATGTGTTATAATTTTTTAATAAAAAAAATAAAAAAAAGTAAAAAAGGTGTTGACAAAGGGGAGAGGATGACATATAAAACGCGTTACCGGCCGCGAGGACGGATTATGAAGTGCGGCTAAAGAGCCGAGGTTATAAAACATCGTAGATAAAGTAAAAAAGAGGATATGCAGACGGTATATCA
>JAGDBT010000166.1 GCA_017958895.1 Alphaproteobacteria bacterium
TTATTGCTGTCAAGTTCCAAAAACGCTGCAGCACTTGAAGTCTGCCTTGATTGTAATAATGTAGCCATAATTGTAAAATTAGTTAATTATTGATTAAGATGAGTTATTTTTACCGCAAATTGCCAAAAAAGTCAACAAAAATATTGCAAAAAACAAATAAATAAGTTATAGTCATAGAGAATTACAAAGGAGAAAGAATATGGAGAAGCTTTCATACAAACCGACCGTTTACGAACAAATAGTGATAGATTATTTGGAGGCTCTGGCCAAAGTCGCTAAGGAAGGGGAAGCTGATACGCAAGCCTATGAGTCGGCAGCCAAAGCACTTGACTACGACAAATATAAAAAAGAACTTGCGGAACGCGGTTGGAGCGAAAAGCGCTATTTTGACGCATATATGAAAGATATTGCCTATATTACCTCCGTGGTGGAAAAACCGGATTTTAATTTGCGTCAGGCGGCAGATATAGTGAAAAATAATCATGCTTCGGCAGATGAAGATGTTTTATATTTTGCATTGACCGAGGCCGAAAAGCAGATTGTTTTGGATGCCGAAGAATCCGGTTCCATGAAAGATGGTGAAGTTGTCAGCTATGAAGGCTATAATAAAAAGATAGAATGTCATGATTATTTGAATTTGCCTGCCGATGCCGACGCTTTTGTAATTTTTTCCGGACATCCCGGCTCGGCAGAACCGGCTATAGAAGCTTGGTTTGAAGATTTTAAGAAAACCGGAAATCCTAAAAAACTGGTATTTTTGGGACTTTATGATAATCAAGGAAATACGGATTTCAGCAACGGTAATCTGGAATTTAATACCGGCAGTGAAGTGGAAATGTATGTCAGATATTGTCGGAAAATAGGCGTTTCCGAGGAAATTATAGAAGAGTGTTTGGTCAGACCTACCGATACCTCAACAGATGAAAATACGGAACTTTTGGCGGAAATTCGCAACAAGTTTTTTGCCAGAGATAAAGAGGCCAAATTTGTGATGTTCGGTTATGCGGCCTATCAAAAACGAATCGCCAGCGAATTTGCCTATAAATTTCAAAAATTTGCCGATGAAGGCAAGGTTGAACCGACCGGTTTTATTATGCCGGTGGTTGAATGCGAGAAAAATCAAAAATATCGCACACTTTCTTATGATAATATAACCGGAATCGCTCAAGATATAATTATCGGTAATTGTTTGGCGCATCCTTATCGGGTTAAGGCCGGCGGACGTTTTGATTCCAAATTGGGAAAATATCCGCAAAAATATAAGTCGTTATTGCCGATTTCTCTGGTTTATTCTTATCCGAATGTGGCGAACGAATTGGCCGGTACGGATACCAAAGTGGCAACGGTTTTAAAACTTTTGCGTGCGGTTCAACATAAAGTTTACGGTTGGGAAGATGCCGAAAAAGTTGATAATTCCATAAAATTTAATTTGCTGAGACTGCGTCAACGTTTGTCTTTGCGTGGTTTGTTGTCGGCAAACATGGCTTTCTTCGGCAATAAGATGTCTAAAAAAGAAACCGAAAAATGTATCAAAGAACATTTGCAAAAAACCAGAGAAGAAATAAATATTGACCGCGCCAAAATTGTTTTGGGACCGAATACTCGGCCGGAGGTATTGCGAGAAGCGGCAAAGTATTATGATAACCCGAAAGAAATGTCAAAAGCTCTTAAAGGTAACGGGTGTCGGGAAGGATAATAAAATCGGCCGGCAAACTTTTATAATCGCAATCTTCTTCAATTAAAGCAGCATTTTGGATTAAAAATAAATCATTATACCATTTTAAGAGTTCGGCATTTTCGTTAAAACCGTCTTTCCAAAAGCGGAATATAACAAAATCCGGTTCGCATTCGCTGACCAGCATAGCTTCGTGGCGGCGATTGCGCGTTATAACTCCCATAACGGCTTGCGGATTTCGGGCTTTTAGCTGTTTGAGGATTTTTTGCGGTTTTTCTTCTTTTACGGTACTCACAATAAAGCCGTCAGCATTATATTTTTGATAAGTTTCGGGAGCATTTTCTCCCTCAATCAAAACGAGCTTATTTGCTTCTTTGGCGGCAGTGACGAAATCACTCATAAAGTTTTCGGAAAGATTTTCCGGCACAATAAAACAACCGATTTTTTCGTCTTTTAAGAGGTCTTTATTTTCTTGAGTAATTCTGATGATTAAGTTTTGCATTTTATTAATCTTTGTGTTACGTTAAAATCAATCTGGAAGAATTATATAACAATTTTGAATAAAAGGAAGTATTTTTTATGGAAACTCAAAAGTTGCAACAAAGTGAAAATTCACTGGCGCGCTTGAACGGGGCGGTGGAAGAATTGCTGACTGCGGTTCGGCAACAAAAGCAAAATTTTCTTCAACAAATAGAGGCAGAAAAAAACAGTAAATCTCTTTTAGAGGCTAAAATTACGGTATTGGAAGAGCAGTTGCAGGCCGCAAATAATGAAAAACAGGAAATGCTTGCCAAGTTGGAAACAGCCGGCAACAGCGAAGAAAGCGAACGTAAAACCGCTGAACTCGCACAAGAATTGGAAAGTCGTAATTCTAAAATAAACGGGTTGCAAACAGAAGTGCAAAATTTGAACAAGGCTTTAAATAATCGCAAAACCGAACTTGAAGAATTAAAACTTCAAAACAATGAACTGGCACAAAAATTAGCGGCCAAAGAAACGGAATTTTCCGCGTTGCAAGCGGCGGGCGGTAATGAAGAAAGCTTGAAAGAAGAACTGCAAAAACAGTTGGAAGAAACCCGGCAACAAAATGCGGAACTTAATACAAAATATGCTGAGGCAGAAAACAAACTCAGAGAATTGCAACAAACAATATCCATGACTACCGCAAGCATTGACGGAGTAGTGGTTAAACTGGAAAAGGTATTGGAAGAAAATGGGGCAGGTAACAATAGTAATTGAGAGACGCGAATATGCCATTACCTGTGATGACGGGCAGGAAGGGCATATTATCAAATTGTCGAGAATGCTTGATGAAAAAGCCAGAGCTTTGTCATCGCGCGTCGGGCAGATTAATGAAAA
>JAGDBT010000167.1 GCA_017958895.1 Alphaproteobacteria bacterium
CCGGGAGGATTCGGACTTCGCGGTACGGAAGGCATGATAAATGCCATAAAATATGCCCGCGAAAACAAAATTCCGTTTTTGGGAATTTGTTTCGGAATGCAAATGGCGGTTATTGAAACCATGCGTAATCTCTGTGGTATAAAAAATGCCGGCACAACGGAACTTGATGAAAAATGTGAACCGGTAATCGGCCTGATGACCGAATGGGATAAAGACGGAGCCAAACAGATTCGCCATAAAGACGGAGATTTGGGTGGTACAATGCGTTTGGGAGCTTACGAGTGTATTTTGAAACCGAATTCCAAAACCGCTCAAATATACGGCAGTGAAAAAATTTCCGAACGGCATCGCCATCGTTATGAAATGAACATCAAATACAAAGATATGCTCAATAAGGCCGGAATGTCGGTAGTCGGCACTTCTCCTGACGGTAAACTTCCGGAGATTGTCGAACGTCCCGATCATCCGTGGTTTATCGGTGTGCAATTCCATCCGGAATTAAAATCTCGTCCGTTTGCTCCTCACCCTTTGTTTATATCATTTATAAAAGCGGCAATAGATAATTCTCGTTTGGTTTAAACACAATCAACCTTGCGCTTGAAAAAACTTCTCCCTATATAACATTGTATAGGGAGTGTGAATTAAAATGAAACTTGATAAATATACAGACCGAAGCCAAGCTTTTTTACAAGAAGCGGAAAAACTGGCTTCACGTCGCAGTCATCAATTTTTGGTTCCGGCACATTTGCTGAAAGTTATGCTTGACGACCCGCAAGGTTTGGCCGCTAATTTGCTTTCGCAATCCGGAGCCGATATTAACAACATTATTGCCGCGGTTGATGAAGAAGTAAATAAACTTCCTTCCGTACAAGGACAAGCCGTGCAACTTAATGCTTCACAAGATTTTATGCGTATGCTAGATACGGCCGAGCAAATGGCCGAGAAAGCCAAAGATGCTTATGTCAGCGTAGAAAGACTGTTGCAGGCCGCTTTAATGCAAAAATCTTACGGCGTTGACGTGCAAAAACTAAACCAGGCCATAAATGAAATGCGACAAGGAAGAACGGCCGATTCTGCCACGGCGGAAGATAGTTTTGAAGCGCTTAAACGTTTTGCCATTGATTATACCGAACGCGCCGCCCAGGGAAAAATTGACCCGATTGTCGGACGTGATGAAGAAATTCGGCGCACTATTCAGGTATTATCAAGACGCACCAAAAACAATCCTATTTTAATCGGTGAACCGGGTGTGGGAAAAACCGCCATTGTTGAAGGTTTGGCCCAGAGAATTATCAACGGCGATGTGCCGAGTGCTTTGGCGCACAAGCGCTTAATGGCTCTTGATATGGGAGCCATGATTGCCGGTGCTAAATATCGCGGCGAATTTGAGGAACGTTTAAAGGCCGTATTGCAAGAAGTTCAAAGCGCCGAAGGACAAGTAATATTGTTCATTGATGAAATGCATACCGTGGTCGGAGCCGGTGCTTCCGAAGGTTCCATGGATGCTTCAAACCTCTTAAAACCGGCTCTGGCTCGCGGTGAACTGCACTGTATCGGTGCGACAACCTTAAAAGAATATCAAAAATACATTGAAAAAGATGCGGCATTTGCCCGTCGTTTTCAGCCGGTTTATGTCGGAGAAACCGATGTTGCAGATACAATATCCATTTTGCGCGGCATTAAAGAAAAATACGAATTACACCATGGTGTCCATATATCCGATGCCGCTTTAGTGGCCGCCGCCACCATGTCAAATCGCTATATATCCGACCGTTTTCTGCCGGATAAAGCCATCGATTTGGTTGATGAAGCGGCCAGCAAGCTTAAAATGGCTATGGATTCCAAACCCGAGCGACTTGATGAAATTGATCGTAAGCTTATCCAATTGAAAATTGAAAGAGAAGCTCTGCGCAAGGAAACCGATAATGCCTCAAAAGAACGTTTGGTTAAGTTGGAAGCCGATATTACTTCTTTGGAAAAACAGTCGGCCGAGCAAACCGAGCAATGGAATGCCCGTAAGAGCAATTTAAACGAAGCTAATACCTTGCGTGAAAAAATTGATTCCGCCCGCATTGAAGCAGAAAAAGCTTTGCGTAACGGTCAGTTTGAAAAAGCCGGTGAATTGCAATATAAAGAAATTCCGGAATTGGAAAAGCGGTTAAATGCCTTGCAGGAACAAAATCAAAACCAAACTTCTCTTGAAACGGTAACTCCGGATATGATTGCCTCGGTAGTTTCAAAATGGACCGGTATTCCGGTAGATAAGTTGGTGGGCAGTGAGAGAGAAAAACTGCTTAACTTAGAGAAAAATCTGGCTCAGAGAGTTGTCGGACAAGATGCGGCCATAACAGCGGTTTCCAATGCTGTGCGTCGTTCCCGCGCCGGTTTAAAAGATCCGAATCGCCCTATCGGCTCGTTCTTATTCTTAGGTCCTACCGGTGTGGGAAAAACCGAATTGGCAAAAGCTTTGGCAGAGTTTCTGTTTGACGAAGAATCCGCCTATATTCGTATAGATATGTCCGAATATATGGAAAAGCATTCGGTTGCCCGTCTGATTGGTGCACCTCCGGGATATGTCGGCTATGATGAAGGCGGTGTATTAACTGAGGCCGTACGTCGTCGTCCATATCAGGATATTCTGTTTGATGAAGTGGAAAAGGCTCATCCGGATGTGTTTAATTTGCTGTTGCAGGTACTTGATGAAGGGCATTTGACCGACGGCAAAGGACGTACGGTTGATTTCAAAAACACTTTTATAATCTTGACTTCAAACCTGATAACCGATGATGACCAAGATATAATGACCAAACTGAAAGCCTTTTTCAGACCTGAATTCTTAAATCGTCTTGACGAGATAATTCGTTTTAATGCCTTAAGAAAAGAAGATATCCGCAAAATAGTGGATATTCAGATTGCCCGCCTACAAAAGCGTTTGGATGAACGACATATCACGTTAAAACTTGATAACAAGGCTGAAGACTGGCTGGCCGAAAACGGTTACAGTCCCGAATTCGGAGCTCGGCCGCTTAAACGTCTGATTGTACAAGAAATAGAAAATCCGTTGGCCCTTAAATTGCTGAACGGAGAAATTGAAGAAGGTGGCACAGCCGATATAAGTACCGATAAAGACGGCATAAAAATCAATGGCTAAAAACCGGCATCCGGCGGCAACCGCGCCGCCGGATGTTTGGCTGAAAATAATATTTATGTTATGAATTCGCTTATCTTTCTTGACTTTTGACTCTTTTTATTTAGAGTGAAAAAAGAAAGAGGAGAACTAATGGTAAAATTTATCTCAGCGAAACAGGCGGTTTCGTTGTTTAAGAACGGACAGACTTTAATGATCGGCGGTTTTTTGAATTGCGGATCGCCGACCGAAGTTATTGATGAGCTCATAAAAACTTCGCTTACCGATTTTACACTTATCGCCAATGATACTGCTTACGCAACCGAAAATCGCGGCAAATTGGTCGTAGCCAACAAAATCAAAAAAGCCATTGTTTCTCATATCGGCACAAATACCGAAAGTGTTATTCTTTATAATGCCGGAAAACTTGATGTTGATTTTGAACCGCAGGGTTCCATAGTGGAGCGAATACGCGCTGACGGAGCCGGATTAGGCGGGGTTTTGACTCCGGTAGGAGTAGGCACTGATGTTGCTAAAGGCAAACGTATTATAAATGTTGACGGTAAGGATTATTTATTGGAAACACCTCTGCATGCCGATATAGCTTTGGTTTATGCCAATTATGCCGATAGATACGGAAATTTGGCCTTTCACGGTTCGGCACGTAATTTTAACGCTATAATGCCGTTAGCGGCCGATACGGTTATAGTTGAAGTTGATCACATTTCCGAACAGCCTTTACCACCCGATAATGTTATAGTTCCGAGTATTTATGTGGATTATATAATTCAGCGAGGACAAAATGGAACTGACTAAAGATCAAATTCAAGAAATTATTGCCTCCCGTGTTGCCAAAGAACTTCATAACGGCGATGTCGTAACTTTGGGAATCGGCGTACCTACCAAGGCCGCTAATTATCTTCCCGAAAGTGTGAAGATCATTATCCAATCCGAAAACGGTGTCTTGGGTGTCGGCGATTATCAGGATGATTCCAACCGTGATGAATGCGTCATAAATGCCAGCGGTGTCGGTGTAACACTTAATCCCGGCGGTTGCTTTATGGATACGCTTATGGCTTTTTCCATGATGCGTGGCGGACATATTGATATTACCGTGTTGGGAGCCTTACAGGTTGATAGCGAGGGCAATTTGGCCAACTGGGCCGTACCGGGAAAGTTTATCCCTGGAATGGGCGGTGCCATGGATTTGGTGGTAGGCACCAAAAAGCTGATTATCGCCATGGAACATACGGCCAAAGGAATGCCTAAAATTGTGCAAAAATGTAATTTGCCTTTAACCGTGGCTCATAAAGTTAACATGATTATTACCGAAAAAGCGGTATTTGAAATCAAGAATAAGGAACTGATATTAAAAGAAATAAGCCCTTATTCTTCACTCGAAGATATAAAAGCCACTACCGCAGCGGAATTTAAAATTGATTTAAACTAAAAAAGGAACCCGCCGGCCCAGCCGGCGGTTCTTCTTATAC
>JAGDBT010000168.1 GCA_017958895.1 Alphaproteobacteria bacterium
CATTTCGGTAGAAAGCATGCGGGCAACCGAAAGTGAAACCGGAGTTTTTCCGGTGCCGCCGGCCGTTATATTGCCGATACATATTACCGGAACGGCAACTTTTTTGGGTTTGTGGGTTTTAAGGCGAAGTTTGGTGAGCAGACCATAAAGCAATCCGACCGGGGTCAGGATTTTTGCTTGCAGATTATTTTTTTGCCAATAATCAGGAGTCTTCATTCACCAAATATCCTTGAATTTTTTCAACAATACCATCCAAAACCTTAGCTTCACTGGTGGCCCAGTTATAAGCAAGACTGCGTTTGGCTTCTAAAAGTTCTTTATTGCCGAGCAACTGGTCAGTCAAATCAATCAGTTCCAAAACATCATTAACCTGCATAATGGCATCGGCATGCTTGGCACGATTCATGGCATCGGTAAAGTTGTGCATATGAGGTCCGACAATAACCGCGGCTCTGTAGCGGGAAGGTTCCATAAAGTTTTGCCCGCCGTGCGGAATTAACGAACCGCCGACAAACACAATCGGAGACAGTTCATACCACATACCCATTTCACCTATGGTATCGGCCAAATAAACTTCCGTTTCCGGTGTTATAGGCTGATTTTCGGAACGTAAGGCTACATTTAAGTTGTATTCTTTTTGCAATTTTTCACAGATTTCCGGCCCGCGATTCGGATGGCGAGGTACAATGATGGTCAATAATTTAGGATGTTTAGCCTCTAATTCTTTCAAAAAGCGACCGATTTTATATTCTTCATCATGATGAGTTGAGCTCACAAGCCAAATCGGGCGACCTTTGATTTGTTTTTGTATTTCGGCCTTTTTTTCTTGGTCAACCGGCATAGGTAATCCGGCATATTTGATATTACCGAGGCACATGGCATCTTTGGCACCCAAAATGCGCAAACGATAGGCATCTTCTTCCGATTGTCCCAGGCAGGCGGTAAAACAGCCGAGAAGTTCTTTTATGATATAATCAAATTGTTGCCAACGTTTGAATGATTTGTTGGAAATTCGTCCGTTGATGAGAATGAGAGGAATATTGCGGCGCTTAATTGAGGAAAGAATTGCCGGCCAAAATTCCGATTCAAACCATAAAGTTATGGTCGGTTGCCAATAACGTACAAAACGATTGGTAAAGAGCGGATTATCAATCGGCAAATATTGATGGAAGGCTCTTTCAGGCAAACGTTTGGCCATCACCTCGGCTGAAGTGGTGGTGCCGGTTGTAACCATAACATGAATATCGGGATATATTTCCAAGAGTTTGTTAATTAAAGGCAACATGGAAATAGATTCGCCTACCGAAGCTCCGTGTAACCACACCAAACGTCCTTCCGGGCGAGGTTTGATCGGTTTGCCGACGCGCTCATTGAAGCGTTTAATGTCTTCTTTGCCGATTTTTTTGCGTTTTTGAATATAGCGTCTGATGGCTATGGGATATAAAATTCTGACTAAATTATTGTAAATACCTATAAACATTTATTTTTCCTGTGAAGGCGGAGCCGGTCTTCTGCGCTTTAATTTTACTTTTCCTTTTGCTATATAAGGCAAACCCATTTTTTTATCCAAATCCCAAGTTAAATTATTGAGATCATCTTCTATTTTCTGGCGATATTCTTCCATTTGCTCGGAAGTGGCATCGGCCGGAATGAAATAAGGTTTTGTAACGGCATATATACCTTTGCAAAACGGCAGAGGTAACAACAAATCATCCCAGTTTCGACTGATGATTATGGCGTGCGCAAAACTGTAAGTAACGGCCAAAATCGGCTTGCCGCTTTTTTTTGCATAAAACAACGGGCTCATTTTTAATTGCATA
>JAGDBT010000169.1 GCA_017958895.1 Alphaproteobacteria bacterium
TGGCGCTTAAAAATTCCTTCCTGGCCTTTATTTAAACAACGTAATTTTGAAATTGTCGGCCAGCTTGACGGAACACCGTTGAAATTTAATACAGAAACAAAATTCTCTTTAGAAGACAGTTCTCTCATATATAAAGGTTCTTATGATAAAAATGCCGAAAATGAAGAATTTGACGGCAATATCACTCTAAAAACCACTAGATTGGAAAATATTCTCAAATACATCGGTATTGAATCTCGCGGAGCAAATTCTTTGCGCGGTGCTTTTAATGCCGAGGCAAAAATCAAGGGCAATCCGCAAGCATGCAAAATAAGTGAATTAAATGCTTTGAACGGAGGGGTGAGTTATAAGGGAGATTTGGAAGTTAAACAAGAAAAAGGCAATAAATCTTTCCAAGGCAAAATTGTGGCTAATGAAGTGAATTTGGCAAACTGGATAAGAATTCAAACAGCTAAGACATCTCGTGCCAAGAGTTTTGAAAATGATACCTTTATCAGCCGCCCGTCATTTGACGAAGATACTTTCAGTTACAGCGGCTATCGCGGTGTTAATTTTGATATTGAATTGGATGCCGATAAAGTTGTTTATAAAAATAACGCCTTTAATAAATTTCATGCTCGTATTTCCAATGAAGACAGTTTATTGAGCATACAGGATATCTCTTGTAACGATAATGATGTTACAATTAAAGGAAGTCTGGAAATTGACTATAAGCAGTCACCGAAAATGAAAGGTAAATTGGAATTCGGTAATATAAATATTGATAAACTGGGCGGCACCGTCTATGATATAACGGCTCGCAACGTGCTTTTAAATGTCGATTTTGAAACATCGGCAACCTCAATAGCCGAAATGTTTGATGAAATATCCGGCACCATGGATTACAGCGCCGAAAATATTGATTTTAAGGGTATAAATTTGGCAAAAATACAAGATGATCTGCGAGATCGCAAATATTCCAAAGGACTTTACCAAATTGTTCATGATAATTTGCAGAGCGGGGCAACACATTTCAGCACCGCCAAAGGAACGGTTGAAATGAGTTCGGGAGCCATAAATATTCAGCCATGCAATTTAAAAGAAGGCGAAATTTCGGCCGTAGTAGGCGGCACAATCAGCCTGAAAGATTGGAAGTCGGATGTTTCGTTTAATATAAGCTATGAAGACCTTCAAGATGTTCCGGAATATTCTTTCACTTTCTCCGGTGCCTTAAATCGTCCGAATATGGATATTCACATTGAAAATATTGCTCAGAAATATGATGACCATTGGCGTCAGGTAGCCGAAAACGAAGAAATGCAAAAAAATGAAGAAACCCGTGTTTTGAATGAAAAAATGGGACAAGCGCAACAAGTTGTTGAGGTGTTAATCAATCAAAATTCTTCTTTACAGCGAACAATTGAAGACAAGCTTGCAATTTCTTTTATTGAAGAAAATAAAAATACATATAATCAATATCTTGCCAAGACCAAAGAAATCGCTACAGAATTAGCCGCCATGCAAAGTGTGGGACGTCAAACCGAGTTTAATGATGAAGATATTAACGGCATAACGGCGAAAACTCCGGAATTAAAAACGGCAATGGATAATTTGGTTGCCGAGGTTAATTCGTTGTCGGAAAGCGATATGCGCAAAAAACAGGAAGAGATAACGGATGATGCAAAAAACAGCCAGGCAGTAATGCAAAAATTGAATTCTGACTATGATACTTTAAAACAAGAGAAAATAAAACGTTTAGAAGAAATAAACGCAGCTGATAAGATATTGCAAAATCAAAAAATTAACTCTCTGGAAGAAAGTTTCAAAAAAGATATTACGGCTTTTAATGACAATTACGCTTCATTTACGGTCAAAAACTATGAGATAAATGCGGCAGAAAATACCGAAAACCGTTATAATCTGATTGTAGTACTGGCGGAAAATGCCAAAGATTTGAATACATTATCTTCCAAAATAAGCGATAATATTGCCACGGTTATAACAGAGTTGGAAAATACCACGCAACAAGAAATCACGGCTTATGAAGAGGCTAAGAAAGCGGAGGCGGAAGCCAATGCTAACAACCTGTTATTTACCGAAGCCGAAGATAATAAAAAAGAGGAAGAAAAGCCTGAAATTAAGGTAATTGAGAGTCCTCAGGAGCCGGAAAAGAGTAATATTGAGCCGGAGAAGGTTGCCGCACCGGTTATAAAAACCGAAGAAGTTAAAAAAGCCGGAGGTAAAATAGTTACTTCTTACGATAAAGTTTCTGAAAACAAAGAAACGGAAAAGAAGCCTGAGAGTTCCATTTTGCGCCAAGTTGACGGTGCGGTGCAGAAAGTTTCGGGAACCATAAAAGTTAAGTAGGCTTGTTTTTGGCATAACAAGTTATACTTTATAATTAAGGAGAATAAAAATGAGTACAAAACCTGAAGTATGCGTTCTACCGGTGGCCGGATTATCAACCAGAAATCTGCCGACAACCAAAGTGTTGCACAAAGGCTTTTTAACGCTTGATAACAAGCCGGTTATTCAATATGCGGTTGACAGTTGTGCCGAAGCCGGAATTAAGGAAATTGTGTTTATATACAGCGATGATGCCTGCAAGCACATGTTTGAAAATATTATTCTCCGGCGCCGCAGTTGGAAGAAAAATTGGCGGCTCAAAATAAAAATGAGTTGCTTAAAGCAGTGCAGAGTATTATTCCGGCGGGTATGAAATTTTCTTTTGCCTGTCAAAGCGAACCGCGTGGCAACGGACATGCGGTTTTGATGGCTAAAGATATTATCGGAAAACGTGATTTTGCGGTAATGTGGGTAGATGATGTATATCTCAATCCGCAAGGCAAGGGAATATTAAAACAATTGTGTGAGGTTTATGAAAAGACCGGCGGTATTGTCGAAAATATCATGGAATTTCCGCGTGAAGAAATGGTACGTTACGGAGCTCTTGTGGGAGTAGTCAAAGAAGGCAATGTCGTTAAGGCTGAGGGTTTGGTGGAAAAGCCTAAACTTGAAGAAGTTCCTTCCAACTATGCTTCAATGGGACCGTATATTATTCCTAATTCGGTGTTAGATATTATGCCGGAAGTTACCAAAGGGGCAAACGGCGAAATCAACTTAACCGATGCCTTAAATTTGGCCGCAAAACGCGGTATGCCGATATACGGAGTGCTGACCGAAGGCGAGAGATTTGATTGCGGAACAAACGCCGATTTGCAAAAAGCCGATATTCGCCTGAGTTTGATAAACAATCCTAAATTACGCGAATATACTGCGAAAATTCTGAACGATTTGAAATAAATTGTTAGTTTTTTGAAATTGCACTTTAATCCTTTTACGCTGTTGTTATAATCGGGGTAAAAGGATTTTTTGTTGAATAAAGAAAGGTGATTTTAATGACCAAAATAAGCATTTGGTGCCGTCATGTCGGCGATAGCATAATCGGAATCGGTCCGAACATTCCGTGGTCAATTCCGTCCGACATGAAGCGCTTTAAGCATTTAACCACGGGCAATACTCTGGTAGTGGGCAAAAACACTTATGAAAGCTTTCCCAACCGCACCTTACCGAATCGCAAATTGTTGGTAGTTTATCCTGATTTGGATTATGAAGTTTCGGATAAAGAAAATCATAAAGTAATCAACAACTTGGAGCAATTAAAAGATTATGAGAATGATTTGTTTGTGGTCGGCGGAGCTTCGATTTATAAGGCTTTTTATACTACGGAAGGGTTAAAGCCGGAAATTGCGGTTGATTGCGTATATCAGGGAGATTTACCGACAAATTTAAGCGGCGATCCGGTGAGTGTTTCAGCCTGTATTGAGGTTTTGGAAAAAGAATATACACCTTTGCCGCAAACCTTTACTTTGGACAACATTATAACCACCGTGTGGCTGAAGAAAAATGCGTTTGTCAGTCAGGAAGCGGTAAAGAAAATACTCAATTATCTTGAAACGGAAGGAAAGTAGAATGCAACAATATTTGGATTTATTGCGCGATATTATGGAAAACGGCGTTGATAAAACCGATCGCACGGGGGTTGGAACTCGTTCGGTGTTCGGCAGACAAATGCGCTTTGATTTGAATAAAGGTTTTCCGTTGGTTACCACCAAAAAAGTTCATCTTAAAAGCATAATATATGAACTGCTGTGGTTCTTAAAAGGCGATACCAATGTAAAATATCTGCAAGAAAACGGGGTACGAATTTGGAATGAGTGGGCCGATGAAAACGGCGAATTAGGGCCGGTTTACGGTTCACAGTGGCGCAATTGGAACGGCGAGGGGATTGACCAAATAAAGCAGGTTATTGAAACCTTAAAGAAAAACCCTAATGACAGACGAATGATTGTTTCGGCTTGGAATGTGGGCAAAATTCCGGAAATGCACTTGCCGCCGTGTCATATGATGTTTCAATTTTATGTGGCGAATAACAAGCTGAGTTGTATGCTTTATCAACGCAGTTGCGATATGTTCTTGGGTGTTCCGTTTAATATTGCTTCATATGCCTTGCTGACTATGATGGTGGCGCAGGTTTGCGGTTTGGAACTGGGAGAATTTGTTCATACTCTGGGTGATACACATATTTATCACAATCATTTTGAACAGGTAAAAGAGCAGCTTTCGCATACGCCGTATCCGTTACCGCAAATGAAAATCAATCCGGCGGTAAAGAATATTGATGACTTTAAGTATGAAGACTTTGAACTGGTTAATTATCAGAGTTATGATACCATAAAGGCAAAAGTAGCGGTTTAGAATTATCGATTAAAAATAAAACTCCGGCGCAAAATCCGGAGTTTTTGTGGTTATTAGAGGGTATTGTCATAATCAGGTTTTATTTTTTTATTGTCATACTCGGGCTTGTCCCGAGTATCTATTACACCCCTATGGACCCTCGGAATAAATCCGAGGGTGACAGGGGAGAGAAAAACAAAATTCAAGTGTGATACTGTGGAGAA
>JAGDBT010000020.1 GCA_017958895.1 Alphaproteobacteria bacterium
AGAAGTAGAAACGATTTTGCCCGGATGTACATTCTTGCGCGTCCAGCTCATTTCGGAAACATGTACCAAACCTTCGATTCCGTCTTCCAATTCAACGAAAGCACCGTAATCGGTAATATTGGTAACTTTACCTTTGTAAACTTCGCCAACCTGATATTTATCGGCAACTGCTTGCCAAGGATCACTCTCAAGCTGTTTCATACCCAAGCTGATGCGTTGAGTATCTTCGTTAAAGCGAATAACCTGAACTTTAATGGTTTGACCTACGGTAAGCATTTCAGCCGGATGGTTGATACGTTTCCAAGAAATATCGGTAACGTGTAACAAACCGTCAACACCGCCTAAATCAACAAACGCACCGTAATCGGTAATATTTTTAACAACACCGTCAAGAATTGCACCTTCTTTAATACCGTCAATCAGTTCGGCACGAGCTTCAGCTCTTGTTTCTTCCAAAACAATACGGCGAGAAACTACAATATTGCCTCTGATTTTATCCACTTTAAGAATTTGGAACGGTTGAGAAATTCCCATTAACGGAGAAATATCTCTAATCGGGCGAATATCAATTTGAGAGCCAGGCAAGAAAGCGATAGCTCCGTTCAAATCAACCGTAAATCCGCCTTTAACGCGACCGAAAATAATACCGTTAACGCGTTCACCTGCATTCATTGATTTCTCTAAATCAGCCCAAACTTCTTCACGACGAGCCTTTTCACGAGAAAGTACGATATTGCCGTCTTTGTCTTCATATCTGTCAACCAAAACTTCAACAACATCACCGACTTTAAGTTCCGGATTTGTACCAAATTCACGAACCGGAATATTGCCCTCGGATTTGAGGCCGACATCAACGGTTACATAATCAGGAGTAACTTTAACGATTGTACCTTTAACAACGGTACCCAATATGCCGTTTTCACCGAATTGTTCATTCAATAAATCTGCGAAATTTTCGGTCATTTCCGGCATTTTAAATTCTGTATTAGTCATATAAATTTAATTTTCAAAAAAAATGCCAACTCTGTCATTTGAGCGGACTTGTGCGATATTCAACAACCGCCGCAAACAGCGCACCCCGTTCGCGACTGCCTACTTTATAAACGAAAAATATTATTTTTCAAGAGTTTTTTTAAAATTTATAAAAAAAATACGGCATAACTTTTTATACCGCATTTTATATTTGCTTTTTTTGCCGAATTACCTGACTTAGCAAAGCTTGTCTTTGGTTTCATCAATATCTGCAAAAAAATCTTCCAGTTCTTGTTCGTGCTCCAATTCTTCTTTCAAAATTTTCTCGGAAACCCGATAGGTTTCATAATCCTTACCGTGTGTCAAATCGCAAATACCTTCATAACGGCCGATTGCACAACGTTCTGCCGTAAGATTGTCATGCAATAAAGAAGTTACATCAAACTCTTTCGGCGTAATATATTTACAATGGGCAATTTCATTTAGTTGTTCAAAATCCAAAACAGGTACACCGCCGAGTTGAATAATTCTTTCAGCCAGCCAACCGGCATGTTTTAATTCTTCTCCGGCGTGTTCGCTAAACTCTTCCACAATACTTGTTCTCTCCAGTCCGAAAGCTATTTTTGCGGCAATCCAATATTGATAATAAGCCAGCCATTCTTCGGCATAGGCTTCATTTAATATTTTCAGCAGATGTTCAATATCGGTTTTAGCTATTTTTTTGGCCATTTCTCCCATTATATTTCTCCTTATAAATTGTAACCCGAAACACAAATAATCATTAATCGCTTAAAATCAACGTTTACTACAATTTAATAATATGGTATTATTCTGTTAATAAAGGAGAAGAAAAATGGTTTTAGTAGCTCCGAGTTTATTGGCAGCGGATTTCGGAAGACTGGCACAACAGGTAGAAATGATTGAAAAGGCCGGTGCCGATTGGTTGCATTTTGATATTATGGACGGTCATTTTGTTAACAATATAAGTTACGGACCGGATATTGTCAGACAATTAAGGCCGTTAACCGAAGTATTTTTTGATGTGCATTTAATGGTGGAAAATCCGCTTCGTATCGTACCGATGTTTTTGCAAAGCGGTGCCGATATGCTGACTTTTCATTACGAAGCAACCGATAATCCGACGGAAATCATAAAAATAATCAAAGACAATAAATTAAAAGTCGGTATTTCCTTAAAGCCGGAAACTCCGGCGGAAGTGTTGCAACCGTATCTGAATATGCTTGATAATATTCTGATTATGACGGTAGAACCGGGGTTCGGCGGACAGAAATTTATGCCCGATATGCTTGATAAAATAAAAAAAATCAGTGAAATGTGCGCGGATAGAGAAATAACCATCGAGGTTGACGGTGGAATAAATTTGCAAACCGCTCCGCTGTGCGTGAAAAACGGAGCTAAGGTTTTGGTGGCAGGCAGTGCCGTGTTTAAAGCATCTGATCCGGCGGATATAATTAAAAAATTACATTACGGAGGAGAATTATAAATGGCTAAAATTATGATTGTGGAAGATGAACAAGCCATAACACTCTTAATTAAATACAACCTTGAAAAAGCCGGTTATGAAACGGTGTGTGTAAATCACGGCGGAAAAGTAATATCCGAAATTGAAAAAACTTCTCCTTCACTTATTTTATTGGATTGGATGTTACCGGAAATCTCAGGGCTTGAATTATGCAAAATAATTCGTAACAGTCCGGAAATTAACAATATCCCGATTATAATGCTGACCGCTAAAGGTCAGGAAGAAGATAAAATAGCAGGTTTATCTGCCGGTGCCGATGATTATGTAACCAAGCCTTTCTCTGTTCCGGAATTGTTGGCTCGTATTCAAACCAACCTGCGTCGTGTGAGCAACACTTCTTCGCCGACACCGAAAGTATACACTTTCAATGATATCGTTTTAAAGCCTAATGAAAAGAAAGTATATCGCGGTGAAGAATATATTCAGCTGGCGCCAACGGAGTTCAGAATTTTACAATTGCTTATGTCAAAACCTCGACAAGTATTTTCACGTGATGATTTATTGAAAGAAGTGTGGGGAAACAGTATTTATGTCGAGACTCGCACCGTTGATGTGCATATCAGACGCTTGCGCAAAGCCTTAAATGAATTCGGTGCGAATTATATACGCACTATCAGGTCAACCGGTTATTCCATTGATGATAAATAAAACCGAATGGAAAATCTTTTCGGGCTGTAAGGGTTAACAATGACGAGAATTATTCAACATTTTGTACCGCATTTTGAAGAACGACACCAAAAAGTTCAGGCGTTGATATTGCATTGTAGTGCGCATACTCCGGAAGAAATGTTAAAGGTTTTGGATGAGAAAAAACTCAGTGCTCATTATATTATCGGCGAGAATGGTGAAATATGGCAGACCGTGTCAGAAAAAAACAAGGCCTGGCATGCGGGTATAAGTCATTGGCGCGAAATAGACGGGTTAAATGATTATTCAATAGGAATAGAGTTAAGTTCGCCTGCCATGGGGCAGAAAGAATATACAAAAAAGCAAATTGACAGCGCCGTCGGATTATGTCGCACAATTATCAGCCATTATCAAATTCCGGCATGTAATGTGGTCGGACATTCGGATATTGCTCCCACACGCAGACCTGACCCCGGTAAAGCTTTTCCGTGGCAATATTTTGCAAGCAAGGGAATAGGTCTTTGGTACGATATTAACGATGCTGAAAAAATATCAATAAACGAGGTTGAAGAGTTATTGCGAATAATCGGTTATGATACCACAAATTTAAATGCTGCCGCATACGCTTTTTGTCGGCATTTTGTTGCCGATTCGGTAGCTGAAAATTCGGATATTGAACAATTGATGACGGAAATTTATCCTAAAGATTTTGAATTCCCGCATGTATATTTGCCGGTGCTTAAAGCTTGTGCTTATCGTTATAGGCGATAATATCGGCTACATCTATTATTTCTTGTTTGATAATGCTGTGAAATAAACTGTCATAAGTGCGCAAAGAAGCGTTAATTCCGTGAGATTTGAGCCAGTTTAAAGAAAAATCCGTCGTTTTGAATTGAACGGTTGCATCGTTTTTGCCGTGAAGAAGACAGACATAAGGCTTGGAATGCAGATTTTCTTCCAAAATTTCGGCTCCGGCTATCAATCCGGAAAGCGAAAACGCTCCGCCGATTTTTTGATTTCGCGACAGAGCAGAGAAAATTGCAAGCATAGCTCCTTGTGAAAAGCCGAGGATATATGTTTGAGAATCGGTCAAACCATAAATTTTCTGCTGCTCATTGATAAATAAATTTAGGTTGTCGGCGCAATTTTTTATATCTTCTGCCGTCTGATTATAAATCCGGATTATGTCTTCAACGGAAGTTTGCAATTGATAACGTTTGTTTTTAGGATCATGCTTTTGCATGCCGAACCATTGTTTCTTTTGCGGATTTTTATCGCAAATTTCCGGTGCCGCCGGAGCAATAATCACGGAATTATCAAAGCACTCGCGCAACCAACCGAAAGTTGTGTGATAATCTTCCAAATTGCCGTTATAACCATGCAGAAAAATTAACAGTTTCTGCGGTTTTTCGGCGGCTTGTATTATTTCAAAATCTAACATATTGCTCCTAAAAAACCACCATAATCATAAATCAATAAAGTTAAAGAATAGTTCATGAAACGGATTAATTTTCTTTTTTTGTGTAAAAAAAAGTCAGTTGGTATAAAAAAAACTTGATTTATGAAAAATATTATAATAAATGTAGGTTGTTTTGATAGTGCGGCCATGGCGGAATTGGTAGACGCGTAACGTTGAGGTCGTTATGAACTAAGTTCGTGGAAGTTCAAGTCTTCTTGGCCGCACCAATTCAGAACTTACTTTGAAAAATCAACCTCAAAGGAGAGCTTAACATGCTGAAGATTTACAAAACAGAGAACGGCGGTAAGTTAGTTAAGCTCAAAAGATTTAGAATTTCCTCACATTCTTGGTTTGATTTAATAAATCCTACGGCAAAAGAAATTGAACAGGTTTCGTCAATGCTTAAGGTTGATGCCGATATTTTGCGCAACTCTCTTGATGCCGACGAACGTTCTCGCGTTGAACTTGATGAGGGAATTTTTTCGGTAATCGTGAGTTTGCCGCTTTTGGATGAAGACGGGAATTTTGATACTTTACCTTGCGGGTTGGTGTTTACGGCCTTTAATTTTTTGACGATTTGTTCAAGGGATAACCGTATTTTAAGCTCGTTTAACAAAAATACGGCCAAAACCTTTGATACCAGAGAACGTACAAAATTTATGCTTTCAATCTTGTATAAAATAACGCAGTTTTATTTGCGTTATTTGGCGATTATTAACCGCAAGACCGAGCATATTGAAGAAACATTAAAACGCACTACCAGTAATGAAGAACTTTTCCAATTAATGGAAATTCAAAAATCATTAGTCTATTTTACGACTTCTTTGCGCGATAACCAGTTGGTTTTAGATAAAATTCTGCGTATGACGAAATCTCCGGCGACTTCCAAGATATTAGCCTTTACCGAAGATGATATTGATTTATTGGAAGATGTTATCGTTGAAAATAAACAGGCTATTGAAATGGTAGATATGCATCGTACCATTTTAGAGGGAATGATGGACGGTTTCGCTTCCATAATCAATAACAACGTTAACCTGGTTATGAAATTTTTGGCGGCTATAACCATTATTCTTTCCATTCCGACCATGTTGGGAAGTTTTTGGGGAATGAATGTGCCGGTACCTTTTGCCGGTATGATACACGGATTCTGGATTGTAATAGGTATTTCCATGGTGGCAACATTATTGGTTATAATCTGTTTCCGCAAAAAAGGCATGTTTTAAAAACCTGTAGACTATTTTATTTGAACTCTGGCATTTTGAATGTTTTGTCTTATAATATCCGAGACTAAGGTTTTGGAGAAATGTTGTGCTTTGGGGATTTATAGCGATTATCTGTGCACTGGCAATTGATTTGGGCAGTAAATATATGATTGCCGAAGATTTAATTGCCACACCGGCGGTTTACGGAGCTTACTTTAACCTGGTAAAAGTCTGGAATACCGGGGTAAGTTTTTCCATGTTTAATAATCACGGTGTTATCGGTGCCGTATGCCTGAGCATTTTTGCCGCCGCAATTTCGATTTTTTTGCTGTATTGGATGTATCACGAGAATGATAAAATCAGAATTTGCGCACTGGGTATGATAATCGGCGGTGCTTGGGGAAATATTATTGACCGCATTCATTACGGAGCGGTGTTGGACTTTTTGGATTTTCACTATGAAAACCTGCATTGGCCGGCCTTTAATTTTGCGGATACATTTATTTGTATCGGAGCCGGTATCTTAATTGTGATGGAAATATATAAAGGACGAATGAAAGGAAAACAAAAATGAAAAAAATATTTGTTTTTGCCGTGTTATCGGCAGTTTTATGTTTGAGTGCCTGTGGTTTAAGTAAAAAATCTTTAGGGCTTTCACGACAGGGACCGGATGAAAGTAATGTTAAAACCAATGAACCGTTGGTATTGCCTCCGGAATATAATGTACGTCCGCAGAAATCTTTGAATACTCAAGCGGAAGAAGAAAGTGTGCTCTAAAATTAAAATATCAATAATTTTATGGCTCTGCTTGTGTATGGCAGAGATGGCGAGTGCAACCGTTTTTAAGGCGGAAGAATTCGTATTGCCGAACGGTTTACGTTGTGTGGTGGTTGAAAATCATAAAGCTCCGTTGATAAAGCATATGGTTTGGTATAAGGCCGGCTCCGTAGATGAAGAAGCAGGAAAGGGCGGAAGCGCTCATCTTTTGGAACATCTGATGTTCAGGGGCACAAAAAAGGTTAAGGACGGAGCTTTTAACGAGATAATGGAAAAACACGGAGCGGTTTCCAATGCCTTTACAACTCACGAGGTTACCGCTTATCACGAATTTGCCGATATCAGCCGTTTAGAAGTGTTGATGGCTTTGGAATCAGACCGTATGCAAAACTTGAACTTCGATAAACAAGCCTTTGAAACAGAAAGAAAAATAGTATTTCAAGAACGAATGCAAAGAATAGAAAATAATCCGTCTTCAATTTTCAGCGAAAGGTTTGATTTATTGCTTTGGGGCAATTCTCCGTACGGAAGACCGGTAACCGGTTTGGCTGAAGAAATTGAAAGCCTGACCTATGATGATGCCCTCAGTTTTTATCAACGTTTTTACGCTCCTAATAATGCAATATTGGTTCTATCCGGTGATATAGATGCAGCAACCGTCAAACCTTTGGTGGAAAAATATTACGGAAAATTGCAATCTCACAAAGTAAAACGCCAAAATCCCGTATCGGTAAGACCTTATTTCAGAGAAACTTTAGAAATGGAGTTGCCGGATATTAACACCGTGAAAATGGTTGAAAGTTATATTTTGGATACGACAGAGGAAATAAAAGACGAGGTTTATGATTATGCAGTTTTGGCCGAATATCTGGGAGGTGGAGAAACCTCGGCCCTATATCGCGACTTGGTTTTAAAGAATAAAGAGTTTGTAAGTGTTTTTGCGGGATATAATTTTGTTACCAACGGCAATACGGTCTTCAGTTTTTCTTTATTACCGGTTGAAGGAAATAAAATGAGCTTAACGGAACTTTCGGATATATTACATCATAGTGCCGAAAATGCCGTTAAAAATCTAACGGACAAAAGATTGGAACAAATAAAGCGAAAAATGGTTGCCGATTTGGTTTATGCCAATGATAATCCGGCCGATGCGGCACAGTGGATAGGTTATATGTTGGCAAGCGGTTTCAGTTTGGCAGATATTCAGAATTATGAAGAGAAAATATCGTCCGTAACTTTATCGGGAGTAAAACAGGCTTTTAAAAATTTACAAAAAGCCTCGGGAGTGAAAGGGCTTCTTAAACCTCTTTCCTCCGAATTATCCGTGAAAGGAAAATCACTATGAGAAGACATCACGGAAAACGTCGCGGATTTATATATTATACAAGGTGGCTTTTGATTTTGGCCCTGATTACGGTTGCATATAACTATCTTTCAAAAATTTATGCCGTATCAAATTATATAGATGCCGATAAAATTTATGCCTCATCGGTGTTGAAAGACCGCAATTTCAGCGGAAAAGTAAAGGAAATAAGTACAACAGACGGTATAAAAGCCTATTTTTTGGAAGAACATTCCATTCCGATCGTGAGCGTAAGTTTTCTGTTTAAAAATTCCGGCTATGCTCACGAAAATGAGAAATCGTTGGGATTAACGCATATTTTGGCCGATATGTTGCTTTCCGGGGCCGGAGAATATGACTTGTTGCAGTTTAAGGATTTATGTGAAGAAAACGGCATAAAAATAGGTTTTGACGTTGATGCCGATGATTTTAGCGGTTATTTGCAATTTCCGGTAGCTAATCAAAAAACAGGGGTAAAACTGTTTAAGTCGGTTATGAATTCACCGCTTTTTGAAGAAGAATATTTAGCTTTGAGCAAAAGCCAGTTGCAAACGATATTGCGTCTTCGCAGAGAGAATCCGGAAGCAATTTTAAGTGATAAATTTTCGGAGACAATTTTTAATTCGCATCCTTATGCACGGGCAAAATTCGGAGAAAACAAAACAATTTCAGCACTAAAAGCAGATGATTTGCGCAATTTTATGCATAAAAACTTTGCCAAAGATAATCTTATAATAGGTATTGTCGGGGATATTGATGAAGAAAACGCTGAGATTTTACTGAAAGATATGTTCGGAATGCTTCCGGAAAAAAGTAAGACTGTCGCTTTGCCTAAAGCCGATTTGCAATTCGGCGGACATGAATATTTTTTGCCCCGAGATAATTCGGCACAGGCGATAACTCAGTTTGTAACGCATGGTACAACCCGTCAGAGTGCTGATTTTTATCCGCTGTATATTGCCAATTACATTTTCGGCGGTTCGGGGCTTAATTCGCGTATTTCGGGGATTATTCGTGAAAAAGAAGGCTTAACATACGGAATTTATACTTATCTTTCCATATTTGATGCCGTTGCCTTGCTCAAGGGAAGTTTTTCCGCCACTCCGGATAATTTTATCAGAGCTAAAGAATTGTTATTGTCGGAATGGCAAAAAATGGCAGAAAAAGGGATTTCCGTCGCAGAACTGAAGGCGGCAAAAGATTCTTTGTTGGCATCCAATAATTTGCGGTTTGCTTCAACAGGCGGAATTGCCGACATGTTGGTAGCAATACAGAAAGAAAATCTGGGAATTGATTTTTTTGAAAAACGTAACGGTTACATAGAAGCGGTAACTTTGGAAGAAGTAAATGCCGCGGCTAAAAAATATTTCAGCATAACACCGGACTTCGTGATTATCGGAGCCGGAGAAAAGGAGGACAAACAATAATGTTCGGAAAGTTTAATACAAAAGCTTGGCGCAAATTGGAAAGCGAATATAAACATTTTCAAAGCACGGAAATGAAAGATTTGTTTGCTAAAGATGCCAAACGAGGAGAAAGATATTCGGTTCAATTGGATAATATGTATGTTGATTATTCCAAAAATCGTATCGATGACAAAGTTATGACTGCCTTGTTTAATTTGGCTAAGGAACGCGGAGTTGCCGAGAAAATAAAAGACATGTTCAGCGGCAAAAAGATTAATCAAACCGAAAACCGAGCGGTTTTGCATATTGCCTTGCGTAATCGCGGTAACGAACCGATTTATGTTGACGGACGTGATGTAATGCCGCAAATAAACGAGGTTTTGGAAAAAGTTAAAGATTTTTCCGAAGCGGTACGTTTGGGACGCTTTGTCGGTTATACGGGCAAAAAACTGACCAATATCGTTAATATCGGTATCGGCGGTTCCGATTTGGGACCTTATATGGCTTGTGAAGCTTTGCGTCATTATTGGGCTAAAGATATCAATTGTTATTTCATCTCTAATATCGACGGCACAGCCTGTGCGGAAGTTTTGAATAAAATAGTTCCGGAAACCACCTTATTTATTGTGGCTTCTAAAACATTTACGACCATAGAAACCCTTACCAATGCCAAAACTTGCCGCAAATGGTTGGTTGATGCTTTGGGAGAACACGCGGTTGCAAAACACTTTGTTGCTCTTTCTACCAACAAAGAAGAAGTTGAAAAATTCGGCATTAACAGCGACAATATGTTTGCTTTTTGGGATTTTGTCGGCGGTCGTTATTCCATGTGGTCGGCTATCGGATTAATTATTGCCATTGCCATCGGTTATAAAAATTTTGAAAGAATGTTGGAAGGCGCATATGCCATGGATCAACATTTCTTGAACAGCGATTTTGAACATAATATTCCGGTGATTTTGGCACTTATCGGTATTTGGTACAACAACTTTTACGGCATACATCGTTACGGTGTTATTCCTTATGATCAATATTTGCAATTTTTGCCGGCTTATTTGCAACAGTTAGATATGGAGAGCAACGGCAAATACGTAACTTTGGATAATAAATTCGTTAATTATTCCACCGGACCGGTATTATTCGGCGGTGCCGGAACCAATGTTCAGCACTCGTTTTTCCAGCTTTTGCATCAGGGAACGGATATTGTGCCGATAGATTTTATTATTCCGGCCATTTCGCATAATGAAATCGGTAATCATCACCAAATTTTGCTGGCCAATGTATTGGCTCAGGGTGAGGCGTTAATGCGTGGCAAAACCGAAGATGAGGCGGCGGCAGAGTTGGAAGCTTCCGGCAAATCGAAAACAGAAATCAACCGTTTGAGAAAATATAA
>JAGDBT010000021.1 GCA_017958895.1 Alphaproteobacteria bacterium
CGGTTATAAAAATTTTGAAAGAATGTTGGAAGGCGCATATGCCATGGATCAACATTTCTTGAACAGCGATTTTGAACATAATATTCCGGTGATTTTGGCACTTATCGGTATTTGGTATAACAATTTTTACGGCATACATCGTTACGGTGTTATTCCTTATGACCAGTATTTGCAGTTTTTGCCGGCTTATTTGCAACAGTTAGATATGGAGAGCAACGGCAAATACGTAACTTTGGATAATAAATTCGTTAATTATTCCACTGGACCGGTATTATTCGGCGGAGCCGGAACCAATGTTCAGCACTCGTTTTTCCAGCTTTTGCATCAGGGAACTGATATTGTGCCGATAGATTTTATTATTCCGGCTATTTCGCATAATGAAATCGGCAACCATCATCAAATTTTGCTTGCCAATGTATTGGCTCAGGGTGAGGCGTTAATGCGTGGCAAAACCGAAGATGAGGCGGCGGCAGAGTTGGAAGCTTCCGGCAAATCGAAAACAGAAATCAACCGTTTGAAAAAATATAAAAGTTTCAACGGTAATCGTCCGTCCACAACCATTATGTTCAAAAAAATAGATCCGTACAGCTTGGGTATGTTGGTGGCGATGTATGAACACAAAGTTTTTGTTCAAGGAATAATTTGGAACATCAATTCTTTTGACCAGTTCGGTGTGGAATTAGGCAAAAAATTGGCGCTTAATATTTTGCCGGAACTGCAGGGCACAACTTCGGAAGGAAAACACGACAGTTCAACTTCTGCCCTGATTGCTCATGTAAATAAAATTCGTAAGTAGGAGAAACAAGAGTGTCTATTCGTATTCTTCCCTCAAATTTAATCAATCAGATTGCGGCGGGCGAGGTTATCGAACGTCCGGCCTCGGTGGTCAAAGAATTGGTGGAAAATGCCATAGACGCGGGAGCGCACAAAATAGAAGTAACCTTAGCCGGCGGCGGCAAAAATCTGATAGCGGTCAGTGATGACGGTTGCGGTATGTCGGCTGATGAATTGGCTTTGGCAATAGAACGTCATGCCACTTCAAAATTGCCGGATGATAATTTATTTGCCATCAATTTCTTAGGTTTCCGCGGTGAGGCTCTGCCTTCTATTGCCTCAATTGCCAAGCTGACAATTATTTCTCGTCAACGCAACACAAAAGAAGCTTGGCAGATAACGGTTAACGGCGGCAAAAAAGGAGAGTTGCAACCGGCCTCAGCCAATGAAGGCACACGCATTGAAGTGCGGGATTTATTTTATACCACACCGGCCAGATTGAAGTTTTTGAAAAACGATGCTTCCGAAGCGGCGCAGTGTATTGATATTTTAGAACGTATAGCCTTGGCTAATCCGCATATTTCGTTTTATTTATACAGTGACGGACGCAAAAGGGTGAGCCTTAACGCGCATGAAGATGATTTGTTCGTGGCGCGTCGTTCGCGTATCTCTGAGGTTATGGGAGCGGAATTTGCCGAAAATTCCTCGCCGATTAACTCTCAGAACGAATTTTGCAATATCAACGGTTTGGTCAGTTTACCGACCTATAACAAAGCTAATTCGCTGTCGGAATTTTTGTTTGTTAACAACCGTCCGGTAAAAGATAAATTGCTTTTAGGCGCTATAAAAGGCGCTTATCAGGATGTTATGATGTCCGGACGTTATCCGGCCTGTGCAATTTTTATTCAGGTTAATCCGCATTATGTTGATGTTAATGTTCATCCGACCAAAGCTGAAGTCAGATTTTATGACAACGGTGCCGTTCGCGGTTTGCTGGTAGGGGCTATTCGCAGTGCTTTGAGTGCGGACGGCGGGCATAGTGCCGATACGGGAAGTTTGGAAAATCTTTTGCAAAAAAATCTCAATACCAAAGCCTTACAAGGTTTGACAGGTTTGTCTTTTAATGCGGAATTACACTCTCCGCAGAGAGAATTTCCGCGCTTGCAGAATTTTCCGAAATCGTCTGGCGGATACGGAAAAGTGGCGGATTTTCCGGAGTTGGAGCATAAATATTCGGTAAAGATTTCCGAAGAAACGACGCCTCAAAGTTATGAAGAAGTAGGGGAGTTGGGCTTGGCAAAGGCGCAATTTCATAACACTTATATAATTTCTCAAACCGAGGACAGTATTGTTATTATAGACCAACATGCGGCCCATGAACGTATAACCATGGAACATTTGAAACAAAGTTTGGCTTCTCATAAACAGGTTCCGGCGCAACTTTTGTTAATACCGGAAGTTGTGGAATTATCGGCAAGCGAACGTGAAAACTTGTTGGAATATCGCGATACTTTATCTTCATTGGGATTGGCAATTGAAGAGTTCGGCACGCAAGCGGTTTTGGTGCGAGAAATTCCGGCTTTGTTGGGTGATACGGATGTTAAAAAGCTGATAAAAGATTTGGCGGCGGAAATATCCGAGTGGGGCAGTGCGTATGCTTTAACCGATAAAATTCATCATATTTGCGCCACTATTGCCTGTCACGGTTCGGTCAGAGCCGGTCGTTCGCTTAATATTGAAGAGATGAATCGTCTGCTGCGCGATATGGAAAAAACCGAACATTCCGGACAATGCAACCACGGCCGCCCGACTTATGTAAGCATAAAATTGAAGGATATTGAGAAACTTTTCGAACGCCGATAGAGAGGGGAAAACCAGTTTAGCGGACATCTGCTCGGAAGATTTTTCCTTGTGTACCTCTTTGTACACGTCGTCAAACTCTTCACGTCGTATCTGTCACGTTAAACGGGCTCTCCTGTTCTAGCTGGTATCCGCTTGGAAATCTAAATCTTCAGAATTATCGGGTCTTTTAGGGTTGGTTTTTCGTCGCTGACGGTTATTGCCGACCACAAACGATTCTTTACAGTCTCAAACTGTTCTTCGGACTGACAATGCACCATAGCGAGCGGGTGCTGATTATCAACATAGTCGCCGATTTGGCAGAATTGCTCATAACCGGTAGCTAAATCCAACTTTTGTCCGCCGATGGTGCGTCCGCCTTTCATATCTATAATACTGAGCCCGACCGCGCGGGTATCCATAGCCGTAATATAGCCGGCTTTTTCCGCAAATAACGGCTTTATTAAGGCCGCTTTCGGTAAATAACTGTCATATTTTTCCGCAAAATCTCTCGGTCCGCCAAGTGCCGCCACCATTTGCGAGAATTTTTCCAAAGCTTTGCCGGAAGTCAAAACCTCTTCAATCTTTTTCAAGGCTTCTGTTTCATTTTGATAACGTCCGCATTTTTGCAACAGTTCGCACCCCAAAGCTTTAGCGATTTTATCGGTGCGGATATCAATATTTTTGCCGCTTAAATAATCTATGGTTTCTCTGATTTCTACGGCATTTCCGACCGAATATCCCAAAACTTGGTTCATATCGGTTAAAATGGCAGAAGTTTTGGTGCCCGCACCGTTTGCCACTTCAACAATAGATTGAGCCAAAGCTTTAGCACTCTCAAAGTCAGTCATAAACGCACCGTTGCCGCATTTCAAATCCATAACCAAATATTGCAAACCCGCCGCCAGTTTTTTGGAAAGAATGGAGGCGGTAATCAGCGGAATGGATTCAACGGTTGCGCAAACATCACGAATTGCATAAATTTTTTTATCAGCCGGGGCTAATTTGCCGGTTTGACCGATAATTGCTCCGCCCACTTCTTTAACAACCTTGCGGAATAAGTCATTATCGGCTTGAGTGTTATAGCCCGGAATGGATTCCAATTTATCAACCGTGCCGCCGGTATGCCCTAAACCGCGGCCGGCAATCATCGGTACATAAACATCACAAGCCGCCAATATCGGCACAATCAATAAACTGATTTTATCTCCGACTCAGCCGCTGGAATGCTTATCAACAACCGGTTTATCAAAGCCTGCCCAGTCGATAACTTCGCCCGAATCCCGCATAGCCAGAGTTAAGTCAATGGTTTCCTGACTGTTTAAGCCGTTTAAGAATATGGCCATGGTAAAGGCGGCAATTTGCGCATCGTCAACCTCTTGCTTTATAATAGCTTTAATAAAGCCGGATATC
>JAGDBT010000022.1 GCA_017958895.1 Alphaproteobacteria bacterium
GAGCAACTTGCAAAACAATATCTGTAAAAGGATAGAAAAATGTGGTTTATTTTTGCGCTTTTAACCAGTTTAATTTATGCCCTTTACTATATCTGCAACCAAAACAGCCGGCTTAAAGCTGAGATATTCATTATTTATCGCGGTTTCTTGGCGGCCCTTATGGCAACACCTTTGGTTTTGATTTATTTTCATGTTTTTCCGTGGCAATTTTATGCTATTGCGCTGTTTCAAGGCCTCACCATTTCCTACATGGACTACAAATATTTTCAAGCCTTTCACGAATTCGGCGCCGAAAATGTAAATTCCGTAAAGCCTTTAACCGTGCTTATTATCTTTGTTTTATGGTTAATCTTAAAACCGAGCATTATCGGTCACTATATGGCAACTCCGTTACGTTCCGCCGTTATTTTAGCCGCCTTGGCAACCATTATCTTCGCGGTAATGAAATATCGTCATCAAAAAATCGGCAAAGAATGCTTAAAAAAAGTGTTCCCGTTGCTGTTTTTATCTTCAATCATAGATATCAGCAACAAACTCATCACGGAATATAACGACGGTTATCTGTTGGCCTTAACCTTTCATCGCGTGGCCTTAACCGGATATATTATCGGTACTGTAAATTTGCTTATCTATCAACGAAAAAATATCTGCCTTAAAGAACTCATCAGCCTGCAAAACCTACGTCGGGGCAGCTTTATTATATTGCTGGTTTTAAGCATGATTACCATAAATCTGGCCATGCATTATACCCCTAATCCCGCCTATACCACCGCAGTTATTTATTTATCGGTGGTTTGGATTATGTTCATCAACAAAATTCAAATTCTCGCCGGCAAAAAACTCATTTATCAGCCTATTGAGAAAAAATGGATTTTTGCCCTGTTAATTTCCGCCATTGTTCTGGTTTTATTGACGCAATAATTTCTGCCAATCTAAAATTTTTTGTATAAATAACCTTGACAACAAGCACTCAAGAGAGTACATTTTCAGCAATCATATTTTTATTTACATAACTATTTTAAACATTCAGCTTATGAAAATCTTGTATGTAACTATGTCCGGTTGCAATGAAACAACCGACATCAAAGAGTTGGCAACTTTGTTACGTCATTACCCTCATGCAGAAATCGGCATTCAGGTAAGTCCTCTCAAATGTTCGGCGGATTCCGAGCGGATGAAGTGGATTAAATCTTTGGCCCAATATCTGCGCTGTCATCGGCAGACTATCAACGCGGCTTTGCACATCAATCCTTCTTGGGTCGGTGATTTTATGCAGGGCTATATAGCTCCCGAGTTAAAAACACTTTTGGATATGCGCAATAATGCTGACTATCCGTTCTTTCAGCGCCTACAGCTCAACTTTCTCGTCGGACGGGAAGAGGCTCCCAAAGTGGATGTCTTTACAACCTTGATGAAGATGTATCCCAACCAACGTTTCATTCTTCCTTACAATCAAAACAATGAAGCGTTTATCAGGGAACTTTATCAACGTTATACAGAAGACACCAGATTACAATTCAGCTCCGAGGCTTTCTGTATACTGTATGACAGCTCGCATGGTGAAGGCGTTGTTCCGAAGGAGCGACCGGCTTCGGTCTTTAATGACATTGTACAAGGCTATGCCGGCGGTATCAGTTCCGAGAATGTCGCCAAAGTATTGGATCAGATTGTCGAACAAGATACCTTGGTGCCCAACTTTTCCGGCATAACGATTGATGCGGAAGGTAAGCTGAAAAATGAAAAAGGTGTGTTTGATCTTGAACGTGCCCGCGCTTACTTAAGCGCCGCCACCAAATGGATAAACAAACACTCTTTTATGCAATCTTGCGGGGTCGTAGAGGAATAAAACGACCTGCCGTTACAAGGCCGCACTCCATTGATGTGCCGCCTGAACCTTAACAAGAAACCCCTTGCTGAAAAAGCAAGAGGTTTCTTTTTTTATTGTTCTCGGCCTTGTGCCGAAAAGCCGTTAAGCAAACAATGCGGCTTAATCCATTTCCGCCAAACGTTCTACCTGATCCTCGGCAATCAACGCATCTATGATTTCGCCGAGAGCTTCGCCGGAAACCACTTCTTCCAACTTATACAAAGTCAAATTAATGCGATGGTCTGTTACACGTCCTTGCGGATAGTTATAAGTACGAATACGTTCGCTCCGGTCTCCGCTACCTACCTGCAACTTACGTTTTTCCGAATAATTGGCGTCAATTGTCGCTTTCTGATTGTCATATAATTTGGCGCGCAAGTGGTTCATGGCTTTTTCTTTGTTTTTGAACTGCGAACGTTCGTCTTGGCTTTGCACCACAATTCCGGTCGGAATATGCGTAATTCGTACCGCCGATTCCGTTTTGTTAACGTGCTGTCCGCCGGCACCGCTCGCCCGATAAACATCAATTTTCAAATCTGCCGGATTTATATATAAATCAACTTCTTCAATTTCCGGCAAAACAGCCACCGTTGCCGCCGAAGTATGTACCCTGCCCTGCGATTCCGTTACCGGAACTCTTTGCACACGGTGCGCTCCGGATTCAAATTTCAATTTAGCAAAAACATCTCGACCGGTAATTTTGGCCGAAGCCTCTTTATAACCGCCGATACCGTTTTCGTTGCAATCAATCATTTCAAATTGCCAACCCTGTTTTTGCGCATAACGTTGATACATTTCAAACAGCACTGCCGCAAACAAAGCCGCCTCATCTCCGCCCGTGCCGGCACGAACTTCCAAAATCGCGTTTTTATCATCATCTTCATCTTTAGGCAACAACAAAATCTTGATTTGCTTCTCTAATTCAGGCATTTTTTCTTTGCACTCATAATATTCCATCTCTGCCATTTCACGCATTTCTTTATCAAGCGAAGCATCATCCATCATTGCTTTATCATCGTTCATCATTTGTTGCACATGCTGATAATCATGAATAGCCGCCACCACCGGTTCCAGTGTTGACAGTTCCTTATTGAGCTTTACCAAATCTTCCGTAGAGACGCCCGAAGTTAAAAGCGCCTGCACTTCTTCGTAACGATTAACCACATTGGCTAATTTTTCATCAAGATTCATTATTGCAATTCCTTAATCAAATCATCGATGGCGACATTTTTCTGTTCACCGCTGTCCAAATCTTTTAACATCACGGAATTGTTCGCCAATTCTTCCGAACCGATGATTATGGCCTTTACGGCATTCACTTTATTGGCTTTTATCAGTCTCTTTTTCATGTTTCCGCTATAACTTTGCTCCACCGAAAAACCGGCTCGACGCAAATTATAAGCTATTTCCAATGCCTTATCTTCTGCTTCTTCACCCAAAGGTATAACCGCTATCGGTCTGACCGGTGCAATATCTTCATCCAAAAGCATAGACAGACGTTCCACTCCGCACGCCCAACCGATACCGGCCACATCTCCGCCGCCCATTTGCGCCACCAGGCCGTTATAGCGACCGCCGGCCAATACCGTGCCTTGCGCCCCGAGTTTATCGGTAGTCAGTTCAAAAACCGTATGCGAATAATAATCCAATCCTCTCACTAAGCGGTTATTAACCCGATATTTTATGCCCAAATTATCCAGTCCGCGCAAAACATCGGCAAAAAATTTGCGGGAACTTTCATTCAAACTGTCGGCATAAAGAGGGGCATTTTCCACCACCGCTTTATCGCAGTCTTCTTTAGAGTCCAAAATTCGCAACGGGTTCTTATCCAAGCGATTTTTGCTGTCTTCCGATAATTCTTCATAATGCTCGCGCAAATAAGCCACCAGTTTTTGTCTGTAAGCATCGCGGCTCTCTTCATCGCCCAAAGAATTTATTTCTACCGTAACCTGACCGCTCAAACCTAATTTTTCCAAAAATTCGTAAGCCATGGAAATAATTTCAATATCCGCTTGCGGCGTTTCCACTCCCAACAACTCAACTCCGAATTGCGTAAATTGACGTTGCCGACCTTTTTGCGGACGTTCATAGCGAAACATCGGACCGCTGTAATAAAATTTTATCGGCAAATTCTGCTGCATACCGTTAGAAACAAAGGCTCTTACCACTCCGGCCGTACCTTCCGGACGCAAAGTCAAACTTTCTCCGCCCTTATCTTCAAAGCAATACATTTCTTTTGTAACAATATCCGAAGTATCTCCCAAATTGCGGGCAAATACTTCCGTAAATTCAAAAATCGGCGTTTCAATTTCTTCAAAACCGTATTTTTCAACCGTTGCCGAACCGACCGCAACAACTTTTTTCAATTTTCTTTTGGCGACACCGTACAAATCATAAGTGCCGCGAACACTCTGCACCTTCAACATCGAATTTTCCAAATCTATTCTTTAATGAACTTATCTAAGCTTACATTTTTTCTTTGGGTTAAGGTAATAACTTTTACCGGCTTACCTTCAAAATAAAATTGCACAAACTGCGGCTTACCTACGGTAATTGTCAGGCCTTTTTCATTAGGAATTTCATATTTATAGCCTTTCGGACGAATTCCGTTGATAAGAGTCCTTGAACCGTTTTTAAGTTCTATCCATGAAGAACCGCTCAAAACAAATTGCAACCCTGATGAAGTCTTTTGAGCTCTTGTTTCTTTCTTTTCTTCTTTTTTTACTTCTTCCAAAGGCACTTCATCTTCTTCAATTTCTTCAATCAAATCTTCTTCATCAATATTGTCTTCATCGGCATCTTCTTCAACAATTATCGGCTCTGTTACAATAGATGTATTGTCTTCCTTATATTCTTCGACATCTTCCGAAATAGGTAACACCGACCAGGCAATCAGCAAAACCGCCAAACCTAAAACGCCGAACAAAATATGCTTCAACCTAGGCGATGAAGTTTCAGAAATTTCCTCAACCGAAAGAGGCTCTTCTTCTTCCGGTTCTTCACCGCTCAAAAACTGCTTATACGAATTGACTATTCTATCACTGTTCAAGCCCAAATATTTTGCATAACTGCGCACAAAACCAATGCAATAAGGCATAGGAGGAATATTTTCCAAATCCATTTCCTCAATTGCCGACAAATAATGTTTGCGAATATACAATTCCTCTGAAACAGCGTCTAAATCCTTTTTCTGACTGAGACGAGCATTCTTCAGTATTTCGCCTATGGTGTGCACATCTTTATCCATCAAATTTTCCACTTTTTTTCTCCTTTATCGGGGCTTATAACATAAAAATCAATCAATTGCAATACCGTGATCATCGGCATATGCTTTAAGTTGCGAACGAACGCTGACTTTTGAAGATTTCAGCAAAATTTTCACATAATCTTCCACATCTTCTACTTTCATACTCATAATCATTTTTTTAACGCTCGCAAATGAGGCACCTGAAACCGAAAGATGGCGGAATCCCAAACCTATCAAAGCCATGGCTTCCAACGGATTTCCGGCCATTTCTCCGCAAACCGAACAATAAACCTTGTATTGCGAGGTTTTTTCAACAATTTGTTTAAGCAAACGCAAGAACGGTGCCGATAAAACATCATATCGCTTCGTCAAACGCGGATTTCCGCGGTCACAGGCAAAAACAAACTGATACAAATCATTGGTTCCCACAGAAACAAAATCAACCTGCGGCAACAGCTCGTCAAGTTGGAACAAAACCGCCGGCACTTCTATCATTATTCCTATTTTTAAACTTTTTGCTATTTTGTTACCGCGCTGTTTTTCCCGTTCATATTCCAGCATCAAGGTTTCTTTGGCTTCCGTAAATTCCTGAACCGAAGAAATCATCGGAAACATAATGTTAAGTTCTTTGCCGGCCGCTGCCCTGAGCATTGCTCGCAGTTGTTGCCGCAAAATCGCCCGCCGGTCCAAAGTTATACGAATAGCTCTCCAACCCAAAGCCGGATTATCTTCTTTCATTTCTCCCCAATATGGCAAAAATTTATCGGAACCCACATCCAAACTGCGGAATATTATTTTTTTATTCCCCAATGCTTCATACAATTTTTTATATTGCCGTACCTGTGATTCCACATCCGGCATTTTTTCCGCCGACATAAAAGTAATTTCCGTACGATACAAACCTATGCCGTCGCAATTTGTAGGCTTTAAATATTCAAAGTCAACATCCAAACCGAAATTCATCGCCACACTGACTTTAACACCGTCTTTGGTAACATTCGGCAATTTTGCAATTTTCTCCAGTTCGGCAAAAATTTTCTTCAAGCCCACTGATTTCTTTTTATATTCCGTCACCATTTTATCGGACGGTTTGATATAAACAACCGCATCGGTGCCGTTTATTGCCAACTGTTCACCTGATTTGACTTCTTTTTGAATGGCATGAATATTTGCCACCACCGGAATATTTAAGGCTTTTGCCACAATCACCACATGCATGGTCGGAGTGCAATCTTCTATAATCAAGCCGCGTATTTGTTCATAATTATAGTCCATCAAATCCGACGGGCCCATAGTTTGTGCTATAATAATTATATCTTCATCTCTCGCAACGGCCGCCGTATCAACATCGCCGGATATAAACAATCGCAACCGGTCGGAAACATCCCGCAAATCATATAAACGTTCGCGCAAATACGGATCATTCGTGGCGGAAAGTTTATTCCACATTTCATCATAAACATGCTCCACAGCCGCTTCAGCGGTATATCCTTTATCGATATCCGCACTGATTTTCTTATACCACCCCTTATCCAGAGCAAACATTTTATACATTTCCATAATTTCGGTGGTATTGCCTAAATAATTTCCGGCCTGAGCTATTTTGGCATCAAGATAGGCCGCCATACGTTCCCGGCCTTCTGCCAATTTGGATTGTTCCAAAGCAATATTCTCGGCAAATATATTTACCAATTCGCGATGACGATGATGCAACACCGCTTTTCCGACACCATATCCTTTGTTAAGGCTCATGCCGTGCAAAACATCGCGAACCACCAAACCTTTTTCGCGAATAATTTGGTTGCGATAATCTCCGAATTCATTTTCAGCCAACAAATCGGAAAGTACCAAGGTCAAGGTTTCGGCAAGTTCCGTTTCTTCATCATTAAAACCTCTCGAACCTTTCTTTATCAACACCAAAACGCCGCTTGTCATATTAAGTCGTAAAACCGGCACACTCAAAGCGGAAATGTTTTGCGCCTCATTGACTTCTGAAACCGAACGTTTGGAAGCGGCACTTTTGCCGATGTAATCTTCATCATAACGAATATTTGATTTATAATTTTCCGCACGGTAACTGCTCATCAGTTCCAAATAATTTTCATCAACCGTTGCATAAAGTAAAACTGATGAACAACCGGAAGTCTTGGCAAAGGCTTTCAAAATTTCTTCCAACTTTTCCGGCATAGGTGTATTTTTTTGCATCTCAGAGCCTATAAGACGCTGTATTGCCAGTGCTTCGCTAACCGCTGTTGATGTTTGCA
>JAGDBT010000023.1 GCA_017958895.1 Alphaproteobacteria bacterium
TACAGCAAAGCCGCACCACCGCCGGCCACAATACCTTCACGTACTGCCGCACGGGTAGCATGCAAAGCATCATCAATGCGATCTTTGCGTTCTTTAACTTCAACTTCGGAAGCACCGCCTACTTTAATTACGGCCACACCGCCGGAAAGTTTACCCAGACGTTCTTGTAATTTTTCCCGGTCATAGTCGGAAGTGGTTTGCGAAATTTCCTGACGTATTTGCGCCGCTCTGCCGGCAATGGCTTCTTTGTCACCGGCACCGTCAATAATTGTAGTGTCATCCTTGGTAATTTCTACACGTTTAGCAGTACCGAGCATATCAAGCGTTACATTCTCAATTTTCATTCCCAATTCATCGGAAATTACCTGACCGCCGGTTAAAGTGGCAATATCTTGCAACATGGCTTTGCGACGATCACCGAACCCCGGAGCTTTAACGGCACAAACTTTCAAACCGCCGCGGATTCTGTTGACTACCAAAGTAGCTAAAGCTTCGCCTTCAATATCTTCGGCAATAATTATTAAGGCACGACCGGATTGTACCACAGCTTCCAAAACAGAAATCATCGGTTGTAAGTTGGAAATTTTCTTGTCGTAAAGCAAGATGAACGGATTATCAAATTCACAATTCATTTTTTCGGCATTGGTCACAAAATAAGGAGAGAGGTAACCGCGGTCAAATTGCATACCTTCAACAACATCAAGTTCGGTTTCCAAACCCTTGGCATCTTCAACGGTAATTACACCGTCGTTACCGACCTTTTCCATAGCCTTGGATAAATATTCACCGATTGTGGTATCACCGTTGGCGGAAATAGTACCTACTTGAGCAATTTCAGCGGAAGATTGCACGGCTTTTGAACGTGATTTAACATCTTCAACAACCGCACTTACGGCCATATCTATACCGCGTTTAACATCAAGCGGATTCATTCCGGCCGCTACGGCTTTGCAACCCTCGCGAATAATGCTTTCGGCCAAAACGGTGGCGGTTGTGGTTCCGTCGCCCGCCTTATCGGCAGTTTTTTGGGCCACTTCTTTAATCAACTGAGCACCCATATTTTCAAATTTGTCGGCCAAAACAACTTCTTTAGCTACCGAAACACCGTCTTTGGTAAGTTTAGGAGCTCCGTAAGATTTATCAAGCATAACATTGCGACCCTTAGGTCCCAAAGTTACTTTTACGGTTTTAGCCAAAGTTTCAACGCCCTTAAGCATTTTGCTGCGAGCGTCAGTTCCAAATTTAATATCTTTTGCAGCCATTTTTTTTATCCTTTATTATTCTACAATTGCTAAAATATCAGATTCTTTGATTATTAAGCGCGTTTCACCGTTTACTTTGATTTCGGTGCCGCCCCATTTGGCGAACAATACGCGGTCGCCGACTTTAACGCTCATCGGCAGAATTTTGCCGTCTTCGGCTCTGAAACCGTTTCCTACGGCTTCAACAATACCTTCGGAAGGTTTTTCTTTAGCCGTATCCGGAATAATTATTCCGCCGGCGGTTTTGGTTTCTTCATCTACACGTTTTACCAACACTTTATCGTGTAAGGGTTTAATATTCATTTTTTGCACTCCGTAAATAAGTTTTAACTAATACTTTAGTTAGTGTTGCAAAATTTCAAAGTCAATAAGGAGGAAAAAATTTTTTTAATTTAAATATTGACTGAAGGAAACGATAATGAGTGCGGCATAAACAATGGCCGGTCCGAACGCTCCGTCGCGGCGGTGGTTTATGATACAATTGAGGGCAAATATTATGCAGGAGCCGAGAATTATGTAAGAAATTTGCTCCAATCCCACCCAAGCACCGAGAGCGCACAAAAGTTTGATATCACCGCCACCGAAGGCATCGGGATATTTCCAGAGGATAAATAAACTGGCAATTACCGGCAAAACATAGCCTAAAACCGCTCCGCAAACACTGTTTTGCGTATATGATAAAAATTCATTGGACAGCCAGCTGCCGGAATGAACGGCAAAAACCGCATAGGCAAAACCCAAAACCAGAAGCGGAACAGTCAATAAATCAGGCAAGAGCATAAAGCGCTTATCAACTTCAACCAGCAAAAGGTTTATCCATAAAAAAGCAATATGCCACCAACGAAAATTTAAATTAAAATTCAAAACAAAAAAGATGGTGGCGGCGGCCGTAAAAATACCCCAACCCAGACTGCGCATTATATAACGGCGGAAAAGTTCCGTGTATTTTTTGTTTTCTTTAAGTTTTGCCCAAGGCATATAATGTGTCGGAACAAATATATTGAGAAGTACATTACCCAACGTGGCCGGCATCTGTTTGCCGATTCGTCTTGCTAAATAAGGAATAAAACATCCGAACAAAAAACCGTAAATAATGTAACTCATGAGCATTCTCCTTTGTCATCTCAATGAGTAGCAAATAATTTATAAGATTTTGTTAAAAACTCTTGATTTATGAATATTTTTGTTGTAAAACGCATTTACTTTCGGCACCCCTGGAGGCTGAAAGGTGTTAATTTTATTAAGGAAAAGAAAAATGACAGAATATACTTTTAATGCTAAAAAGCGTGAAAAAGCAGGTAAGGGGGCAGCTCGTGCTTGTCGTCGTGAGGGTCGCGTACCTGCCGTTATTTATGGCGGAAAGAAAGACGTGGTTTTAATCAGTCTTGATCCGGTTGAGTTGGAAAAAGCTTTGGATATGGCTGATTTTTATCAAGCTGAAATTACGGTTGATGTTGAAGGCAAAAAGACGAAAGTTGTTTGCCAAGATGTTCAATTCCATCCGGTTTCTGACAGACCTATTCACGTTGATTTTATGCGTAAATAAGAGGTTGTGATGTTTTTGGTGGTTGGCTTGGGTAATCCCGGTGCGGAATATGCGGCTACCCGCCATAATGTCGGATTTATGGCGGCTGATGTGATTCACAGCCGCTATAATTTTTCGCCGTTTCGTGCTAAATTTAACGGACTTATTGCCGAGGGGCAAATTGAGGGTGAAAAAGTTTATCTCTTAAAACCGCAGACCTTTATGAACCTTTCCGGCAACAGTGTAGTCCAAGCGGCAAAATTTTATAAGATTTTGCCGGAAAATATTGTAGTTATTCATGACGATATGGATTTACCGACCGATAAAATAAAGGCTAAACAGGGCGGTGGTTCCGGCGGTCATAACGGTATAAAAAGTATAGATTCGTGTATTACACCGAACTATAACAGGATTCGCATAGGCGTCGGACACCCGGCCGATAAAAGCGGAGATAAAGTAATAAACCATGTGTTATCGGATTTTTCCAAAGCAGATAAAGAAAATATTGAACGGGATTTGGAAATTGTGGCCGATATATTGCCGACCTTTATAACCAAGGGTATTGCCGAATGCTCTAATCGCTTAGGTATGATATTGCAACAAAACAAGCAAGCTTAAACAGTCATTTACTTAAAAATCTTAAAACGTTCTTCCAAAGGCAGAAAAGTTTTTTCGGCCGGTTCCTTATTTATGCTTCCGAAAGGCATTTCAGCCACCAGTTCCCAATTTTTCGGCAGTTTTAACAAATCAGGTAAATCGTTTTCGATAACTTCATTATAATGTTGTAAGGAGGCACCGATGTTATTTTCTGCCAAAGTCTGCCAAATCATATATTGCAAGATACCGTTGGCCTGTTGAACCCAAACCGACATATTCTTGGCATATAAAGGATATTTTTTCTTCAAGAGGGCTAATGATTTTTTATCTTCAAAAAACAAAACGGTTCCGTGAGCCTGACTGAAACCGGCAATACGTTTTCGCATGGCCGCTCTTTGCTCGCCCGAAGTTAAAGCAACCAAGTTGTTTTCAATGATTTGCCATAATTTATGATGATATTCATTGAGCAAAACGGCAATTCGCGCCGATTGCACATTAAACGGAGTAGGGCAATTTTTAAGGCAGGCTTGTATGGTTTCAAAAAGACAATTATCCGAAACGGGCAAAGTTTTTTCCAAGCCGTAAACGGAGCGTCTGATGCTGAGGCTGTCTTGTTCAATGCAATTACTCATTTTAAAACTCCCTGATATGTTCTAAATAAGAAGAGGTTGCCGATTTTCAAGCTTAGTCTATATAGTTATGTACTTTGGCAAGCTTGTTTTTTACGGCATCAATAGCGTTTTTGGCATGAAGTTGGGTATAAACTTCCAGAGCCGAATTAAAATAATTTTGCGCTTCATACATAAAATTTTCATCTTCGTTTTGCTTGCCGAGCAGATAATAAATGTTGCCTATTTCTACTTGAATTTGCGCCCATTCCGTCGGGTAAGAATTTTGGGCATAAAGTTCCTGCTGTTTGCGATAGGCGGTTATGGCCAACAACATGATTTCGTTGCTGGCGGTGTTCATACCGAGCGAGGTCAGATAATAACCGAGCAAGCCTTGCAAATAACCCCAGGAATTGCGGAATTTATCCTTGGTGTAAACTTTTTCCGTGTCACGCAATTGCGCAACCGCATCACGCAAGGCCTGTAAATCGCCGGTTTGTTTCCAATATTCAAAATAAAGTCTTGCCAAATGACAAGCAATTAAAGCATAATCATAAGGGTATGCGCGATGGAGATTTTTTAAGGCTTTTTGATAGCAGGCAACGGCTGTTTTCAAATAAACCGAATTTTCGGAAGACAGACTTCTGAAAGCGTTTTCGTAAAGCAGACCGAGGTTATTATAGGTGCAACCGCAAAAAACCGGCTGTGTGCGATATTGAGAATTTTTCAGAGAGTTGTTGAATAGTTCGCTGATTATATCCAAATCTTCGGTTTTTATATTTTCGGCCGCCGCGCAAAGATAAATTTTTCCCAACATATTCATTATAAAAGGCATAAACTCGCGAGATAAATCTTTCGGCGAGGTGTCTTGCGAAAGCAAAGAAATAATATCGGCCAACAATAATGGTTTGTGACGTTGTTGGTTAAGTGTTATCGGTTTTATAGCGGCAATAATTATGCCGTAAATCAGCAATAACATGGATTCGGAAAAATTGTCGGTGTTTGTAAAAAAGCTCAAAGGAACATACAGATTATCCAAGAGCGAAAATTTATTGTTTTCTTCCAAATCATATTGGTTTGCCACCTGAAAATTAAGCCGTATTTTGGCATTCTCTTCGTAACCCCAGATTATGATATCGGAATGTGAGGAATTTAATATTTTTTGCCCGCAATCTATAAAATCATAGAAAAAACGGCCTTGCAGATTAAGAAAACCTTTCGGAAAAGGTTCATCGAAAAATTTGACGGAGAATAATTTGTTTTTGCTGAGCATTTGCGCAAAATGTTTGGCACAATTCAGTCCGCTTTTTTCTTCAAAAGCGGCAACGGTTATTTGAAACAATCCGACGGTTTCATCTTTTTTGGGACCGTTGATAAAATTACGGATATTGTTAAGGCACGAACTCAGAGGCATTATTTCTTATCCTCGGATTTATTTTGCAATATCTTTTTTGCTTCGCTGATATTTTGCTTTAATTCATCAACGAATTCACGATTAACTTGTTTCAGTGATTTTTTCTCCAAATGTTGCCCGATGTTACCGTTGAGCCACAAAGTTATAAGCAAAGCAACAATCGGCAGGGAATATTGATTTTCCGCAAAGAGTTGAAACCAAGCCAGAAACAGAGTTACCACACCGATTTTAAATATATTTAAAGTCAAAACTTGAACGGAATATTTTTGGGCGGCAATATAGTAGTTGGTATTTTCAGATAAAGTCCCGGTACGGACGGAAAAATATTTGTTCCACATGGCAATTAAAAGTTCGGCCCAGAAGACCGAGGTGAGAATTAAACAAGACGGAAAACAAAATTCTCCCATATTCATTAAGAGCAAAGATGATACCAAATAAGCGATTACAAGCGCCGCATCATCATCAAAATCAATTTTTACCTGCAAAAAATTCTGCCCCAAATAGCCACCGAGGATACCGGCCAATAAAGCGCAAGATAAGCCGATATACAAAGGAGATGCTCCGAGAAAAGCAATAACTATCAATCCGACCAGAACTATTATGTTAGGAATAATAAAGGTATGCGGCAGAAGATTCATTATTCTTGAACCTAAACAATACACTGAAAAAAAGGCGATAATAAGCAATTTTGTGAGCAATTGCGGTATTTCAGGAAACAGTGCATCACCGCTGAAAGGCTGCAGAAAAACGGTAACTGACAGGCAAAAAACGGTGAGAATTGCCAACCAGAAACGCGAAACAATAAAAGACATAAAATACAGCAGAGCGGCAAACAAAACAGGAGTGATTACTCTGATTAAAGTAAGAGATTCAATGAAGTCGGCATTACTGAAAGAATAATATATGCCTATACTTCCGATGGCATAAATACCCAACATATAGGGCAACGGAAGCATTGTGAAAGTCATTTCCAAACTTTCCTGATATTTATGAATTTGCGGTTTTATCAGCAACGATATAGCCACAAAACCCAACAAAAAAAACAGTCCGGAATATAATAACGTAAGCATAACAACCTCCAGTGTTGTTGCCAGCTTAGCATATATTTATTAAATTATTCTTTGCATTTTGCAAATAAAGAAGGAATCCATACCTTTTTGCATAAACGGTAAAGTTCTTATCCAACCTTTAGGGCTGATTAAAGGTTGCTCCCATTTGCCGTATGGCGAAATATCGGCTTCGTTTATCGGTGACAACTTAAAATTTGAATGAGTGCTTAAAAATTTTTCAATCTGCTCTTCGCCTTCTTTTTTACATATCGAGCAAACGCAATAAAGCAAAATTCCCCCGGGTTTTAATGCATTTTCACAAAGATTTAACAGATTTTGTTGCAAGGCAACTTGCGTTTCGGCATCTTGAAGAGTTTTGATATGCAAAACTTCCGGATGACGCCGGAAAGTGCCGCTGGCCGAGCAGGGAGCATCAAGCAAAACAACATCATATTGTTCAGCGGTGTTCTGTAAATATTGCGCAGCATCGGCAAGCTTTGAAATAACTTGACTAAAACCCAGACGTTGCATGTTTTCTTTGAGAGTTTGTAAACGGCTTTCCGAAATATCAAGAGCGGTTACTTGTGCGCCTTTAGCGGCTAATTGAGCGGTTTTTCCGCCGGGCGCGGCACATAAATCAATAACTTTTTTGCCTTGCAAATCACCCAAAGCCGCTACCGGTAAAGATGCGGCAACATCTTGAACCCACCAAGCACCTTGCTGATATCCCGGCAAAGAATTTACGGCAGGGTATTCATATAATCTTAAAGTGCCGTTGGGCAATAAATCGGAATTAAGAGTCTTTTTCCATTTCGTCGGGTCGTCTTTTACGGAAATATCAAGAGGAGAAATTTGGTTTACGGATTCGGCAATAGCTGAAATTTGAGCCTTTTCGTATCCTTCAAGAAGCGGTAAAAAATTTTTCGGAAACGGAGAAATTTGCCTGCTTTTGGCTTTGAAATTTTCTTTTTCGGCGGCGATTTTGCGCAAAACGGCATTAGCCATGCCGGCCAAAAATTTATCACAGTGTTTTTTGATGTCATTTACCGTTTCGTTAATGACCGCATAATCGGGAGTATTGAGATACAATATTTCACTTATGGCGGCTAATAACAGATATTCGGCCAAGCGGTGTTTATGCGGAATTTTTTTGCGCACAAGCGAAGATAAAAAACTTTTGAGTGCGGTTAAATGGCGCAAGGTTGTCAGGACATTCATGTTAATAAAAGGAAGTTCTTCGGGCGGAATTTGTTTTTTTAATTCGCCGAAGAAAATTTTTTCTTCCAAAATATTTTGCAGTACATACGCTGTTCTGAGACGCTGATTAAGCCTTTTTTCCATTATTTTTATGCTCTGTAATGTTTTGCACCAAAATATACATCAACGGAATTATAATCAATCCCACAACCGTACCGAAAATCATGCCGGTAAATACCGGAACACCTACGGCCGTACGGCTGCCGGCGGAAGCTCCGCTGGCCCAAACCAAAGGGGCAACACCTAAAATGAAGGTAAAGGCTGTCATTAAAACGGCGCGAAAACGTTCTTTGGTGGCAAAAACCGCGGCTTTTACAATCGGCATGCCGTTAGCACGAGCATCACGGGCAAATTCAACTACCAAAATGGCGTTTTTGGCAGCCAAACCGACCAGTAATACCAGACCTAATTGAGCGTAAATACTCAAAGATAATTTGGTAATAAATAAACCGATTAAAGCTCCGAGCATGGCGGCCGTAACCGAAAGCATAACCGCAAGCGGAATCATCCAACTTTCATATTGCGCAACCATAAACAAATAGGCGAACAAGATAGCAAAAGCTATAATATAGAAAATTTGGCCCTGATTGTTCTTTTCTTGCAAACTTGCACCGGACCATTCATAAGAATAGCCTTTAGGCAATATTTTGATGGCCAAATCTTCCAAAGCCTGCATGGCTTCGCCGGAGCTGAATCCCGAACGAGAAATGGCATTTATGGTGGCACTCGGATATTGGTTATAACGGCTTATACCGCGTGGTAACAACACGGTACGTATATTGATTAAACTGCCTAGCGGCACCATTTTGCCTTTGTTACTGTACACATAAATCTTGTCCAAACTGCTCAAATCTTTACGATATTTCCAGTCAGCCTGAATTTTAACTTTGTTTACCTGAGTTCCGAGGTTAATATCGTTGATATAACTTGAACCGACATAGGTTTGCAAAGAAGAATAAATACTGCCCACGGCCACGCCTAAAGATTCGGCCTTTTCTCGGTCAATCTCAATATATGCGTGCGGAGTTTGCGCGTTGTAAGAAGAATAAGCCAACATAATTTGCGGCAATCCCATAGCGGCACGGGTAAATTTGTTTACCACGGCCTCAAGTTCGTTCATATCCGTACTTTCCATAGACTGAATCTTAAAATCCATGGCATTGGTGGCACCGAGTCCCGGAATGGCCGGCATTTCAAACATTTGAATCTTAGCTTCGGAAAAGTTGTTGGTAATCATGGAAAGTCGGTTTTTGATGTTGGTGGAAAATTCCGATTTCTTTGTACGTTCTGACCAGTTTTTCAAAGCCAACACGCCAAAGCCGACGTTTTCTCCCTGACCGGCCATAATACTGAAGCCTTCCAAATTCATTACGGATTTAACGGAAGGTTCGGTTTTCGCCGCCTCCAAAATTTTGCGGTTAACCGCATAAGTACGAACATTGGAAGCACCTTCCGGAAGTTGAACGTTAATCATTATAAGGCCCTGATCTTCATCCGGCAAGAAGGAAGTAGGGGTAACTTTTAAGAACAAACCAATCAATATGGTCAAGATAAGGAAAATGAACACAATAATGCTCAGTTTGCGTCCCAAATAGCCGACAATAACCAAATAACGGTTAGTTGTTGAATTGATGAAACGGTTAAACAAGCCCAACATACCGGTTTTCTTTATCTCAAACGAGCGCAAGAAAGTGGCAGATAAAGCCGGCGATAAGGTTAAGGCATTAACCGAGGAAAAGCTGACGGCAAAACTTATGGTAATGGCAAATTGTTGATAAATTCTGCCGGTTATTCCGCCCATAAAGGCAATAGGCACGAAAATAGCCAACAACACCAAGGTGGTTGCCACAATGGCGCTGGAAACTTGTTCCATGGCTTTGGTGGCGGCTTGTTTGGAATTCAAATTTTCCGATTGCATAAGGTAAAGCGTTCTCTCTACCACCACAATAGCATCATCAACAACCAAACCGATGGCCAAAACCAAACCGAATAAGGTTAAGATGTTTAAGTTATATCCTAAAGCTTTCATCACGGCAAAGGTTGCCAGAATGGATACCGGAATGGCAATAGCCGGCACCAAAGTTGCACGCCAGTCTTGCAAAAAGATGTAGCATACCAACACCACCAAAATAAAGGTCAAAAACAATGTAAAGAACACTTCTTCAATGGAAGCTATAATAAAATCTGTGGTATCAACAAAGATTTTAACTTCCAAATCTTCCGGATAAAAACGTTCCAATTTTTTAAGCTCGGCTTTTACGGCTTTCATGGCATTAACGGCATTAGCGCCGGACGATTTGTTTATAATGATGGAAACGGCAGGTTGTCCGTCAACTTCGGAACTCATCAGGTAGTTTTCTGCGCCGAGTTCTACCTTGGCAATATCTTTTAAACGTACCAATCCGCCTTCTTCTGCGGTGCGAACGATAATGTTTTCAAAATCTTTCGGATTATTCAAACGGCCGCGGGTTTCCAAAGAATAAACCAAAACCTGTTTGCCGTCTCCCGGTGCGGAACCGATTGAACCCAACGAAGGTTGAACGTTTTGACTGCGGATGGCGTTTTTAATGGTATCTATCGGTATATTCAAGGCCGTTGCTTTATCGGCATCAATCCACACACGCATACTGGTAGCGGCACCCAAAACATTTACTTCACCGACACCATAGGCACGGCTCAAGGCTATTTTGATGTTATTTTCAACATAGTTGTTAAGATAGCCGCGATCATAAGTGCCTTTCGGAGATGAAATTTGCAAAAAGGCCAGAATATCGGAAGAACGTCGCCATACTCTGACGCCGATATCTTGTACTTCCGAAGGCAGAGAACTTAATACCTGTTGAATACGGTTTTGTACTTTAACTTGGTCCAAGTCAGGGTCGGTATCGGTTTCAAAAGCAATAGTAAGTTGATAGGCTCCGGAGTTATAAGAGTTTGAAGACATATAAAGCATGTTTTCAATGCCGTTGATGGCTTTTTCCAAAGGAATGCCGACATTATTGGCAACCGTTTCGGCACTGGCACCGATATAGTTTGTAGAAACCATAATTTCCGGAGGGGCAATTTCCGGATACATACCGATAGGCATGGTCATTACCGATACAACACCGGCCAAAGCCATAACAATGGCAATAACAACGGCAAAACGAGGTCTTTCAATAAAAAATTTAGAAAACATTACAGCTTACCTTTTACTTATTTTCCACCACACCTATTTTGATAGGCGAATTATTTTGAATTTTGATGTTTCCCTGAACAACTATCAGCTCTCCTTCGCTCAGACCTTTTGTTACGGCCTGATTGGAAGAACCGACGGTATCTCCCAATGTAACGCGTCGTTGTTCGGCAATACCGTGTAAGTCATTTTCTTTGCTGGTATCATTGTCGATTTTTGCCACGTAAACGTAGGCACCTTCTTTATCATAATTGAGGGCAGTTTGCGGAACGACAATGGAATATACGGGTTTATTGTCGGAAATAGCGGATTGCACATAATTTCCCGGGATTAAACGTAAATTTTCATTGGCAATATCGGCATATACCGAAATGGTTGCCGTATTGGCATTAACGGAGTTATCAAAAAAAGTGGAAACAACTTTTTCTTCAATGGTTTCGCCGTTTGATAAAGTGATATTGGCAGTCAGATTTTCGTTGTTAAATTCTTTTTGTTGCAATTGGGACATTTCTTTATCGGTCAGTGAAAAAGTCAGACGAATAGGGTTTACTTGAACGATTTTTGCCAACACAACACCGGAAGCGACAACATAATTTCCTTTGGTTACAAAGGCCTTACCGATTTTGCCGTCAATAGGGGCAACTACTTTGGTATAGGTCAGGTCAACCGTTGCGGAATCCAAGTTTGCCGAAGCTTCATCAACAGCGGCCTTGGCCTGCAGATAGGCACTTTCGGCCGTATCGAAAGTTGCTTTGGAGGCAAATTTTTCATCGCTCAATTTTACCTGACGGTCATAATCTCTTTGGGCTTTTACCAAATTGGCTTTGGCGCTGTCCAAACGGGCTTTTGCCAAATCATAAGCCGCCTGATACTTTGCCGGATCGATTTCAAACAAAATATCTCCGGCTTTAACTATTGAACCTTCTTCAAACAGAACTTTTTCAACGGTTCCGGTAACCTTTGGCAACAAACTTACTTCGTTAATTGCTTCGATATAAGAAATTTTGCTGTCAAAATCGGCAATATTTTTTGTTTCGGCGGCCTTTGCCAAAACATAAACTTCGCCCATTCCGTAGCCCGGCATACCTGAGCTTGGGGATAAACGTCCTTTCAAATACCAACCGAGGGCAATAAAAACAGCAAAAATAAGAAGTTGTTTAGTAATTTGCAGTAAATTCGGATATTTAATTTTCATTATTGTTACCTTCCGTTTTTATATTATTGTATACCATGGTGAAGCCGTTTCTTACTACCGTTTCCAAGTCATTGGTCAGACGTTTTCCGAAATAAGCTTCCAGAGCACCGCTGGAAATGGTCATTAAAATTTCTCCGGTCAAAACAATGTCTGTATCAGGTTTAAGCACCCCGTTATCGCGAAGTTTGCGTAAGTTTTCAAACATAAGGTTACGGCTGATTTTTTTGGTTTCTTCTATGGCCGGCAACACTTTGTTTATTATGGCTTCACTCCATTCCATCTGACATGTTATAAAGAACATAAATTTATGAAGAGTTAAATTTTCATGCATCATTTGAAAAATAAATAACTGAGTGTCGGTAATATTGTCAAATGATATGGTCTTCCGAGAATTAATAAAAGCATTAATTTCGGTAAAATATTTTACGGCAAATTCGTTAATTAAAGCGGCCACAATATCCGGCTTGTTGCGAAAATACCAATAAACCGCACCTTTGGTCAGATTTATACGTTTTGCTATTTCATCAAATGTTGTTTTCGAATAACCCTTTTCATAAAAAATATCCATTGCGGATGCCAATATGGCTTTCCGGGTTTGTTCGGCATCTTGTTTGGTTCTGCGCATGAACTTCTCTCAAAAAATATTTATACCAACTAGTATGTATAACTTTTTGAAAAATAAATTCAAGAAATTTTTTATACTTTTTAGTATGTATATTTATTGATTAGCCCAAGAAGGAATATTCAGGTTGTTTTTATCGGAATTGTTTTGAGGTGCATTCTCTTTTGTTTCCGGTGTTTCGGTGCTTTCTTTTTCAATATCGGTCAAAGAATCTTTTGAACCTTTTTCAATTTTTCTTTCAAGCGGCGGAATGAGATTACCTTCTGCCGCACCTCCGTCATCGGCCTGAGGTTCAGCTGTTTCAAAATCTTCTTCATCAAGAGTTGAGTGTGCCGCGCTGATTAAATTTCGCAGAGCTTCAAATTTTTCACGATTATAGAATTGCAAACATTGATTCATGGTTATGGCTTGCGGACCGTAATTTTGCCGATAGGCCCAAACCGCCAAAGAGCAAAGACGATTTCGATAAGCTATCCAACTGTCATACATATCGCGATAATTTCCGGATTCCAAATCATCGCTGTTGTTCCAACCGCTGACGGCAGGATCTTTTGCAAATTCCTTATACTGAAGTTTTATATTGTCCGAAGTACGTTTCATTTCTTCGGTTATGCACTCATTTTCCATATTTTTACGCATACATTCGCCATAGAGCTTATCATGGTCGTAAATACGCAGAAAATCAAAATCAACACGATTGGCCGGTGCTTTTTTATCCAAAAGCAAAATGACACTGTTGAGATGATCTTGAAGATGCAGTGTATAATAAAGCGTGCAGGCATCTTTTTCGTCGGTAATCGGTTCCAAAAAGCGGGTTGAAACTTTTGCCAACGAGCAAAGGCGATTGCGGAAAGCCGTCCAACTTTCATATAAATCACGCATAATTTCAATGTTTTCATTATTGGTGTTGTGCCAACTTTTAATGTTCGGATGGTTCAAAATGGTGTTGAATTGCCTTTTTATCGCATTAAGCGAGCGTCTGGATTCTTCACGAACACAGAGGTCGCGATCATCCGAAACTTTTGTACATTGTTCAAATTCTTTGTCATCGGGATATTCCGGCATAAAAGCTTTTGCCGGAAAAGAACACATAAACAAAATTGTAGTAATTGTGAACAAATATTTGCGCATTTAACACCTCATCCGATATTTTACAAAATATCAGTTAAAAGTAAAGATAAATTTAAATGGTGATTATATCGGCAAAAGTTGTGCCCTGTCGCAAAATTTTTTCGGCTTTTTCCGTATAAGAACCGTCAGCTTGGTGGGTTATAAAAGGTTCGGAAATTCGGCAGGGAGCTTTGGAATCTTTTTGAAAATTTATGATAATGCGTTTGGCTCTTTGCGCAGATTTTGAATATAAAGGAATAATGTCTATTCCTCCGGCTTTTTTTTGCAAGGCACAACAAATTTCCGGCAAGGCTTCTACACGATTAATCATATAAATCTGTCCGAACGGTTTGGTCATTTTCAGGCAGAAATTAATCCAAGAAGTTAAATTCAAATCACCGTGATTATGGGCGGTGGCTTTGCTGGAATTGGGTGAAGGCATGTCATGATCACTGTAAGGAGGATTGGTTATGACAATATCAAAACTGCAAGGGGCAAGCAAATCAAACAATTTTTTATCGCTGATATCGGCATTCAGATAAGTCAAAAAATCAAAGCCGTTTAGTTTGGCACTTTGATTTGATAATTCACAGAGTTGTTGCTGAAGTTCAATTCCGAAAATTTGCGGATTAAGGCTTTGCAAGCGATGAGCCAGACACAAAGAAATCGCGCCGGTTCCCGAGCCGACATCAAGAATACGCAAATTTTTCTCTTTTTCTTTAACGGCGGCCGACAATAATACGGCATCGGTTGAGGCACGATAGCCGTCAAGAGGTTGCAAAATTTTTATTTGTTTGTTTAACAAATAATCTTGGCTGAAATTATCCGGCAAAACTGTTTCTCCATACAAAAAAACTCAGGTAGCACCTGAGTTTTATAAGCTGTAATAAAATTAGTCTTCAGCGTTAGGGCAAACCTTGGATTGCTCGGCATTGAACTTGATTGCCTCCGGAGTGGCCTCAGCATCGGTGCTGATAGCTTCTTGAGGACATTCGGCAATGCAAGCACCGCAATCAATGCAAACATCCGGATTGATAACATATTGAGTTGCCGCAACATGCATGGCACTTACCGGACAAATACTGGCACAAGCACCGCATTTTACGCAAGAATCACTGATAACTGATGGCATTTTTATCTCCTTATAAAAAATTTAACAACAGTATGTGTGTAATTTAATCAATTTACGAAGAAAAGCAAGTTATTTTTTTATTTTTTCTCAACAGCTTGAAATTTACTTTGGTGTTGCTATCTATTCGGTGATTTTCGGGTTTTTCGGAGAAATTTTATGGCGGAATACAAAACAGACTTATTGATTATGGGGTCCGGTCCGGCAGGATATACGGCGGGGATTTATGCCGCGCGAGCAGGTGTAAATTCTCTTATTGTTTCAGGAAGTCAACGAGGCGGACAGCTTATTCGCTCCAGTTGGGTGGA